>NJEF01000092.1 GCA_002255065.1 Desulfurococcales archaeon ex4484_204
GACTACGTCGTTCCAGGGTCGTCGATAGCCCTTGACCCAGCAACAATTTCGGAGTCCATTGTTAGGTCTTCAAACCTGGATAAGCACCACGTAGATTACGTAGCGGCTGCTGTCACGATCTACATGAGCTGCCTGTCCGGGGAGGGCGTGGGCAACGCGTGCGCTGGGGTTAGGTCCGCATGCTATGGTGCTGGGGAGGGCGTTCACGCACACACCTTAAGGGGGCAGGGGCTAGCTCAGTCGATCGTGAAGGTCTTCGAGTCCGCGAACATCGGCGATCTTACGGCTGCTGCAGCTAGGAGTAGGTTAGGGTGGGATAGGGAGTGCTTTAAGAGGGTGGTGCTGGCCGTAGCTAGGGCTTTCGGCGCGAAGCCCAGCACCCTCCTCAAGCTATCGGCAGCTACGGACCTCTGGCTAGGGGACCCGTTCTTCAACAGATTAAGCGGTAGGTCTATCCTACCTAGGGACGTAGTTAAGGAGGCTTTAAGTAGACGGATAGCTGTCATAGATCTAAGCACTGAGGACATGTTTGTGAGGAGGTACGTAGTGGCTACGGTGTTGAAGAACCTGTGGGACTTAGTGGGCAGCTCTAGGTCCGAGGTAAACACGTTGGTGGTTATCGATGAGGCCCATAACTACGCGTGTAGGTACTGCCAGCCGTCAAGCGAGGTCATCGTTAGGACAGCGCGTGAGGGGAGGAAGTGGGGTTTAGGCCTCCTACTAGCAACGCAGCGCGCTATAGATATCGATACCGAGGTTAGAAACAACATCAACACGGTCTTCTTCAGCAAGCTGCAGACCCCGTCTGACTTCGAGCAGATAGGCTCCTTCATATCCCTGGCGGGGGTTAAGGAGGAGACCCTAGCGGTCCTTAATAGGAGGGAGTTCTTCCTAGCAGGCCTGGGTAACCCGTTGAAGATACCCATACTAATTAAGGTGAGGGAGGTTGGGTGAGGAGCCTCTAGGGCGCGTGGACGAGGTTGGGTGGGTAGCTGAGGTCCTCCCTGAATTGATCAGCAGGGAGGCTGAGAGGGTTGCTAGGAGGTTTAGCAGGGTTAAGGGTGAGGTGTTAAGGATTCGTGAGGAGCTCTTAAGGCGTTCAAGCCCTCCAAGGCTCCGCAGAGTTGGGGAGGCCTCGCTAAGGCTGTGTGCGGTGGCTGTAGATACCTCCTTCACCTCACCCCCGATAGAGCTCACCGGGGGCAAGCTAGGTATAGTGTTTAGGGCTGCTGTTAGCTTCGGCACGTGCCGCTCGACGAGGGTCATGGATCACTCAGCCCTAGTTAAGTTTATTGAGGGGGAGGAGAGCAGGGTTTCAGTGATATCTAAGATTGTTGAGAGGTCCTACGTCCTGGAGATGCTTAGGAGGAAGGAGGAGGGGGTGGAGGACTTCGACCTAGTCATTATAGACGGCGACTTAGTGCCCAGGATACCTCCTGGTTTAATAGTTAGGGCTTCAGGGGAGGGAGGGCTTCCATCGCTGTACAGGGGATTGATCGAGTTAAGCGCCAAGGTCTTTAAACTCGCTGCTAAGACGGGGACCTCCCTTGCAGGGGTGTTGAAGAGGACTTACGGGAGGGACATACCGGTGCTCCTAGGAGTGCTGGACCTTAAGGTGTCCGATAAGGCCTTAGCGACGTACATGCTTAAACAGGGTGAGTGGATCGATCTCGGTAACTACGAGCTAGTTATTATGTCGTTGAGGAGGGCTGCCAGCTCGTGCAGCGGGTGCGGGGAGGGTGTTAAGCAGAGGCTTAGGTGGTTAAGGAACATCTCCAGCTACATCAAGGCGGTACCTGAGGTTGAGTTAGCTATATACAAGCCGGTAACACCGACCTACTTCTCGATAGCCACGAAGACCGAGGTCATGCTAGCTGGCGGTATTAGTAAGGAGGACCTAGTGACGTTCCTAGCCACCATAACCTCCCAGAACGGTGTTCCCTACCCCGTAGATGTTGTTGATAGGTTGTCAGGCATTAGGAGGGAGGTCATGCTCGTAGCCCAGCAGCAGCTCTACCTCAACCTAGCTAAGCTGCTGGGCGATGAGGTGTTAGCTATGAGTATTGCGGGCCTAACCAACCCGGAGAAGATGTGGTCTATTGGCTTCCGAAGGTAGCTCCACCCCTCTTTTAAGGCAACCACCCCTAAGTGTTCTTAAGGGTGTAGCTTAGTGCTCGTATGTGCGGGCACCCTGAACCCGTGCAAGCTCTCAGGTATTAGGAGGGCTTTCACCGAGTTCTTCAGGGATGTAGAGGTGGTAGGGTTTAGCGTTAGCTCCAGCGCCCCTCCCCAACCCATAGGCCTAGACCTAACTATAAGCGGTGCTAGGAGTAGGGCGTTAAGTGCTTTAAGAATGCGTAGGGAGTGCGCTCTGGGCGTAGGTGTTGAGGCAGGTCTCTACGAGCTAGGGGGCCACTACTACGACGTCCAGGTAGCCGTAGTTGTTGATAGGAACGGGGCTGCATCCCTAGGGCTATCCCCGTCCTTCCAGATCCCGGACTCCTTCGCTAGGAGGATCGTTGAGGGGGAGGTGAGGGAGCTGGAGGAGGTCGTGGATGAGTTCTTTAGGACTAAGGACGTTGGTGAGAAGGGGGGCTTCATTAAGCTCCTAACGAACGGCGCCGTAACTAGGGAGGACCTAACGTACTACGCGGTCGCTATGGCGTTGGTACCGCTGGTTAATAGGGAGCTCTACGGATTAACTTAATTAACCTAGAGCTAACAGAGTGACGGTGCTGGGCATGCCAGTAGAGGTCCGGGATAGGGAGAGGTTTATTGAGATCTCGGCTAAGGCTGAGGAGTGCAGGATCGTGAGGAATGAGAAGAAGGAGGTTGCTAAGGTTAAGGCGAGGACCAGGAGGTACCTATACACTATTAAGGTACCCGTGAACGAGCTAAACAGCTTTCTAAAGCAGTTGAGGTGTAAGAAGATCGTTGAGATACTGAAGGGCGGGGAGAGAAAGGAGATCACCTTCTAACAAGCACATCAAGTAGATTCAAAACCTTTTAAACCTATGTATACGTGGTTGATGACGCCCTCGATCACTGAGCCCTGTGATGATAGCAGGGGTTTTCTGATTGGTGCTTAACGCTTAAGGGCTTAACGAGTAATTCCTCGCTAACTAGGCGTGATTATTTTCTTAGCTACGAGGAGTTTAAGGGCCTTCCTAAGCACCTTCCTAACGGTTGCCCTGTTTAGGGGGGACCCCGTGAGCTTTCTAGCTACTCGCCTTATCGAGCTCCCCTTAGCGACCTCCTCAAGCACCCTGACTTCGTCCTTAGTGAAGCTACTCCTTAGGTAGCGTAGGGCGAGCCTCCCAATATCTGGGGGCTTAAGGCCTAGGTAGGGGTCGTCCGGTGTTAGCTCGTCGAACTTAAAGGTTACATCGAACTCTATGATCGTTACAACGTCGTTGGGCCCCACGTCCCCGTAGACCTTCCTGAGCTCCTTAATCAACTCACCCCTATTCCTAAACCCGTCCTTTAACGCGTCCTCATCAGTTAGCTCCTTAACCCTCTTGTAAACAACCCTGGTTATCTCAGCCTTAGCTACCGGCCTCCCCCAGCTATGTATTATAACCTCGTAGTACTTAGGCACTACCTTACCTATCCTTACGGTAGCCCTCTTCCTACCGGACAGTATGAGCCTAGCGTACTCCCCCCTAACCATTAGGTGCCTCCTTAAGTATGTAGGCACCCCCTAACACCTTAACCTAGTACATAAGGGTCAAAAGGCTTAAAGCCCTTTTCAGTAAAGCCTATTTAAACCTTAAAACCATTAGGAGCTGGGCCTCATTGATGTGGATTGCACGTTGCTGAGGGGGTGATGAACCTCCACGGGGCTGAGGCCCTGGGCTTAACCCGCTCCAGCACCCACGCAGCCTTAGTTACCCCCACCCAGGCACTAAGACCTTAGCACCCCTCCTCTCCATTAAGTACTCGTAGGCCGATAGCGCAGCTACTGCTCCCTCAGCTGAAGCAACAACTATCTGGTCGAACTTCTTCTTGAAGGGCCCCGCAGTGCAGTCGCCTGCAGCGAAGATACCGGGGATGTTCGTTAGCTGTCCCGGCTTAACGACTACGTAGCCGGAGCCGTCGGTCTGAAGACCTATCCTCTTAAAGAACTCCTTAGGGGGCTCCGAACCTATCTCAACAACTACTCCCTGAGCGCTAACTACCTCCTCCTCCCCACTAACTACGTTCCTTAACCTAACCCACTCAACAGCCCTGGAACCCCCTATCTCAATAACTACCCTGTTGAGGATGAGCTCTATGTTCGGGGACTCCCTAACGAGCTTAACGTATACCGGGAATGCCCTGAAGGAGTCCCTCCTGTGGACTAAGTACACCTTAGATGAGTAGGACGATAGGAGCAGCGCTGCCTGGAGGGCTGCGTTCCCCCCACCGACAACTGCTACCACCTTATCCTTGAAGAGGGGCGCATCGCATGGGGCGCAGTACGACACGCCCTTACCGGTAAACTCCCTCTCACCTGGTACGTTAAGCCTCCTCCTCCTACTCCCAACAGCTATTACTACCGTGGAGGCCCTAAACGAGTCGCCGCCCTCGGTAACCACGGTGAACAAGCCGTTACCCCTCCTCACATCAACAACCCTACCCCTAACCACTGGGACCCTGTACCTAGCTACGTGGCCCTCAAACCTCTTAGCTAGGTCCGGGCCGCTGATGGATGGTAGCCCTAGGTAGTCATCGACCGGGCCTGCATCTATTAACGTGCCTCCAACATCCTCGCTGACAACGAGCGTCTTAAGCGCGAACCTAGCTGAGTACAGCGCCGCTGTTAGCCCTGCTGGGCCTGCGCCAACGACGATGACGTCGAAGACCTCGCCAGCCCTAGGCCTCGGAGATTGGGGCTGAGCGGTGATGCTACGGCGGATTGCTGAAGAACTCCTTAACAGCCCTAGCTACAGCAACAACCTCCTCATCCGTTAGTAGCGGGTGCATTGGTAGGGAGAGCACGTGGCTAGCTGCAGCGGAGGAGTTAGGGCAGCAGTTAGGGTTAGCTACGTAGCCCCTAAACACAGGCTGCTCGTGAAGAGGCTTAGGGTAGTGTACGGACGTCTGGATACCCCTGCCTCCCAGGAACTCCGCGAGCTTACCCCTGAGAGAGCTGTCCTCAACCCATATGGTGAACTGGTGGTACACGTGCTTAGCCCAGGGCTTCTCAACGGGTAGCCTAATGCCCTCAACGCTGCTGAGCTCTTCGAGGTATATCCTCGCAACCTCCCTCCTCCTCTCGTTCATGTAGTCAAGCCTCCTCAACTGCTGCAGCCCAATAGCTGCCTGAACCTCCGTTATCCTGAAGTTCCACCCGAAGACCTCGTGGTGATACCTCCTAGTCTGCCCGTGGTTCCTGAAGAGCCTTACGAAGCCCGCTACATCGTCCCTGTTGGTTGAGATAGCGCCGCCCTCGCCCATGGTTAAGTTCTTGGTGGCGTAGAAGCTGAAAGCACCTACATCGCCTATACCGCCCGTCTTAACACCCCTGTACTCAGCGCCGTGGGACTGGGCGCAGTCCTCAACAACGTATAGGCCGCGCTCCCTAGCGACCTTAACTACCTCGTCCATGTCTGCTGGGTGCCCGTACAGGTGCACCGCTATCACCGCCCTAGTCCTATCGCTAACGCTCCTCTCCACGGCGTTAGGGTCTATGGTGTAGGTGCTCAGATCTATGTCTGTAAAGACTGGTTTAGCGCCTACCGCAGCAACCATGGAGGCTGTCGAGAAGAACGTGAAGTCGGGTACTATCACCTCATCACCTCCCCCGATCCCTAAAGCCTTTAACAGTGCATAGAGGGCTATGGTGCCGTTAGACACGGTTACTACGTGCTTAACCCCTAAATACCTGGAGAACTCCTCCTCAAACTCCCTAACATACCTGCTAGCAGCTAGGATACCGCTCCTTAAAACCTTAGCAACCGCCTCTACCTCCTCATCACCTATTAACGGGGAGTTAACCTTGATCATCGCTCATCAACCTATGAATGCTCTAATATCCCTTAGGCGGACACCTCAACGCTGGAGCACCTAGCAGCGGGGTAGAACCTGGCTATGTAGGTAGACGTCCTAGCCGCCGCCCCCGAAACCAGGGCTTTAGGGACGCCTGGAGCGCCGTATGACACTACCAGCACCTTAGAGGTCCCCTCATTAATTGAGGCGTGGATGGAGTCCTTGTGCGGGTAGAGGTGCAGCACCCGCCCGCTTGAGTCAGCTAGAACCACCTCCCTACCGCTCAACCTCCTGCTCTTACCGCTTAGATCTACGAACTCCTCGTTGGTTACGGCCCTCCTCAACGTTAGCGGCGGCTTAACGCTCCCCATGTCGAACACGCTTACAGGTATCAGGGTCTCCATGCTGGCTACGTTGCATATGTCCACCAAGCTGTTAATGCTCGGGATCGAGCTCCTCCTTAAAACCCTCCTAACTAAGGCTTCGCTCGAGGGCCTCACCTTAGTTGGGTCTATCCCTAGCCTCCACATAACGTTCCTGTACGCCCTAACCACCGGGTGCTCCTTAAGGCCCTCGATCGAGTACGTCGATGAAATACTGCGAACCGCGCTATCGAGGAACACCCTAACGTCCGGCCTACCGACCTCAACCCTAACACCGTCGCACCACGCGTGCGACACAAATATGCCGAGCCTCCTAACGAACCCCTCAACAACCACCTCCATGAAATACACCTACAAAACCTAGGCCGGGCAACCCTTAATAGCTTTAGAGGAGGCCCAGGCTACTCAGCCCCCCTAGCCCTATGGGACTCCTCGATCTCCGCTACCCTCTCTATAACGTTTAGCAGTATCGATGTTAGTGGGGGAACCGCGTTAACAACGTTTAAACGTACCTCGAAGCCCCTAGCCCTAAAGGTTTCGTAGACCTGCCTAACCTCCCTCGACAACGCCTCGGTAAGGGCTACGAACCTAGCGAACCCCCTTAACCCCAGGTACTCCTCAACCTCCCTAGCAGGCGTTGTTAGGAGGAACATGAGTATGGACGTAAGGCTCGCGGCAACGTAGAGAGCGTAGTAAAGCGAGGTAACCACGCTGCCGCCTACGAGGAGGTTAAGCAACGTTAGTATGGATAGGAGTAGAGCCGTGTTACCAGCTATTGACGCTACCACTAGGAACCTCCTCCTA
>NJEF01000010.1 GCA_002255065.1 Desulfurococcales archaeon ex4484_204
GTGAGGGCCTAGCCCTCCTCTTCAATAAGGCGTAAGCGGTTAGCACCAAGCCAGGAGCGCAGAAGCCGCACTGAATACCTCCAACCCTGATTAGGGAGTCCACCAAGACCTTAGCCACGGGATCCCCCGATAACCCCTCAACAGTAGTTACCTCCCTACCCTCGACCTGAACCGCGAGCACCGTGCATGAGTAGACGGGTAAGCCGTCTAGGAGGACCGTGCACACACCGCACTCAGCCCTCTCACAGCCCCTCTTAACGCTCTTAACCCCTAGCTTGTACCTTAAGACGTCGAGGAGGTTCTCGTTGGGCTTAACATCGACTGCAACGGGTTTCCCGTTAAGCTTAAACCTCACCTCGACCACGCCTACTCACCCCCTATAGCGAACCCGGCCCTCCTTAAGGACTTGAGGAGGGCGTCATGTGTGAGCACTACCGACATATCCCTCCTATACTCAGCCGTTGCCCTAACATCGGATACCGGGGATATGTCCTTAACAACGAGCTTTGAGCCCTCATCAATAACCTCCATACATACCTCCCTACCCCTAAGGAACTCCTCAGCCCTCACCGCCCTCACAGGCCTTGGAGCTACCGCGTTTAGCGCTATCCTAACGTCCTCAAACCTGCCGTTGCTAACCTTAGCGAGGGTGGATACAGCGACTACCGATAGGGTGAACGCGTTCCTACGCCCTAGCTTCAGGGTAGCGGTACCCGCGCCGTCGATGTATGGAATGATTACCTCTGTTAAGATCTCGTCCCTCATTAGCTCGGTCTCCCTAGGTCCTTTGAAGAATTTTGTTATTGGTATTTCTCTTTCTCCTCTAGTGCTTACTGCCTTAACCCTTGCTTCGTAGACCATTAGGGGTGGGGCGGTGTCAGCTGCCGGCGAAGCATTACACAAATTACCACCAACAGTACCCATACACCTAACCTGCCACGAACCCATCTGCTCCACCGCCTCAGCTAGCGCTAGTAGCTTACCCCTAACCACGGGGGACTCAACGATGTCCTGCAGCTTGGTTAGCGCGCCGATCCTGATTATGCCCCCTTCATCGACTATGTAGCTTAGCTCCTTAATACCTGAAATATCGACTACGTTCTTAGGCCTGTACCTACCTATCCTTAAATCTATTAGGAGGTCCGTACCCCCTGCAAGTATCTTGAAGTCCTCTAGCCTAGTTATTAAGTCTGTTGCCTCCTTCAAGCTCCTCGGCCTGAAGTAGTTGAACTCAGGCATCCTGTAGAACATGGAACCACCCCCTATGAAGGACCTCCTCGAACCTTCCTTACCTTGAAGTACACCCTCTCAGGGGTTAGCGGTAGTTCGTAGATCCTCACGCCCAGCGCGTGGGCTACCGCGTTAGCTATCGCTGCCGGTATAGGTATGAACGCCATCTCCCCAACGCCCTTAGCGCCGAAGGGGCCGTACTTAAAGAGGTCCTCAACGTACACGGGCTTCATTACCTCAGGGGCGTCAAGGGATGTAGGTATTACGTAGTCCGTTAGGTTAGCGTTAACTATCCTTCCCTTACCGTCGAACACCAGCTGCTCCATGAGCACGTAGCCTAGGCCCTGAGCTACCGCGCCCTCGATCTGCCCCTCAACCTGTACCGGGTTAATTATCCTCCCAGCAGCGAGCGCTGGCCACACCCTCTCAACACTAACCCTACCTGTGTAGGTATCGACAACTACCTCAGCAATAGCTGCTACGTAGCTGTAGGCTGGGTACGCCTGCCCCTGACCTACGTCGTCGCGGAACTTACCCTTAGGTAGGAAGAAGTACCCCGTAGCCGACATCTCCACCCCCCTAGCGTAGGCCTCCCTAACGAGCTCCTCCCACCTAAGCTTAACGCCCTCCTCACCCTTAACGCGGACCTCGCCGCCCTCTATCACCACGTTATCTGGTGAGGTGTTTAGGAGCTCCGCCGCCAGACTGTTCAGCCTCTCGCGGAGCTTAGCTGAGGCAACGAACACCCCTATAGCCCCTATGCTCGTCCCCCTAGACGCGTGCGTAGCCCCCGTATCCGGGGCATCCGTCGTGCCGAACACCACATTCACCTTATCCACTGGTGCTCCGAGCACCTCAGCAACTATCTGCCTGTGGGAGCTGTTAGGGGATCCCTGACCCATCTCTATAATACCCGTCCTAACGGTTACGGAGCCGTCCCTCTCAATAGTTATAACGGCGTTAGACCAGTCGGGAACCCCCCTGCTCGTACTTATACCGTGCCACGCAACACCGATCCCTATACCGCGCCTGTACCTCCCCCTACCCCCGCCGTACTCAGACCTCTTCCTACCCCAACCAGATGCCTTAGCTAGCGCCTCAACAGCCTCAGCGATCCCTACTGAGTGGTCGAGGACCTGGTTAGTTATGGTTCTAGAGCCCGGCCTCAACATGTTCTTAAGCCTTAGCTCTACCGGGTCCATACCGAGCTTACGGGCTAGCTCGTCCATCTGGGACTCGGCTGCGAACTGAACCGATGGGTTCCCGAAACCCCTGAAGGAGCCCTGGGGGACCTTATTGGTGTAGATGCAGTACCCATCGACCTTAGCGTGGGAGACCTCGTAGGGCCCCGACGCATGAACTGTTGACCTCCACAGTATGAAGGGGCCTCTGTTAGCGTACGCCCCGGTGTCGTGGTATATCGTTACGTCTATGGCTAGCAGCTTCCCGTCCTTAGAAGCTCCCGACCTATACCTAATTATGGCCGCCTCCCTCTTAGGGTGGACTAGGAACGAGTCCTCCCTCGAGTATATTAGGAACGAGGGCTTCCCCGTTAAGTACGCTGCTAGGGCTGCCTTAGCAGCTACTAACGGGCCTTCATCGTCCTTACCCCCGAAGGCCCCTCCTAAGTACGGAACAACTATCTTAACCTTGCTTGCAGGAAGCCCTAGAACCCTAGACACTATTGACTGGGCTAGGTGGGGGTACTGAGCGGCGGTTATCACCGTGCACCTGCCGTCGAGGCCCGGTATAGCTAGGGCTGCCTCGGTCTCTAGGTATGCGTGCTCCTGGTGATGCGTTCTGTACTCGTTCTCAACAACTACGTCTGACTCGCTGAAGCCCTTACTCACATCACCCTTCCTAACCTTAGTTCTAAAGGCTATGTTGCCCGCCGCCTCGTCATGGATCAGCACGTCGCTCCTACCCATAGCTTTGAGGGGGTCGAGGAGGGCTGGTAGCGGGTCGTAGTCAACCCTAACTAGCTCAGCAGCTTTAAGCACTTCATCCACATCATTACCAACTACTAGGGCTACCGGCTCCCCGTAGTACCTAACCTTACCCTCAGCTAGTAGGGGCTGGTCAGGGAGTGCGTACCCTACCTGGTTCTCACCAGGTATGTCCGGTGCTGTAATAACGCGCAGAACCTTAGGGCTCCTTAAAGCTTCATCAGCCCTAACACCTTTTAGGAGGGCGTGGGGCTCCGTGCTTAGAACCTGCTTAACGAATAGGGTTCCGGCCTCGAAGAAGTCCTCAACGAACTTAGCCCTCCCTAAAGCCTTATCCAGGGAGTCGGCCCTCTCAACACCCTTACCAATAACCATGAAGGACTCGGCCTTGAGCCACTTCTCCATAAGCCTATACGGGTCCTCTACGATCCCCACCATCACCCCCTCCAAGCGGGAAGCATTTTTAACACCACATAAATCTATTGGGTAAGTAAAAAAGCATTAATAGCTGCTAGGGTAGCGTTATTTAGCTACCAGTAACATAAGCTGTGAGGGGAGGGTTCGTGCTGGCTGAGGTGGACATTAAATCGCTAGGTAGTGGGGTTAGGGAGGTTGTTGAGGAGGTTGTTAAGGAGCTCACTAGTAGCGGGGTTAGTGAGGGGTGTGTGAAGGTGTTTAAGTACCCCTTCATACCTGTTAGGATACAGCACATAGTCAACGAGCTGGGTAGGGAGGGCTTCACCGTGGCTGAGACCTTAGTAATCGACGGGGTCCTCTACGTAGTTGCTACTAAGAGGGGTGATAAGGACTTAAAGCTCGCCGTAGACTACGGGAGGGGCAGGCCCTAGCCCAGCTTAAAGTACTTATCTAGGGGCGTGTAAGGCTTCAAGGCCCTAGCTACGACCTCATCCACTACATAGTCGGGAACCCTATGTACTCGTTTAAGGAACTCCCTAAGCTCCTGTCTGGAGGGGTTTCTCAGTACCTCACCGCTTAGTAGTGCGTGGCCTACTGTAAGCCTTATCTGCCAGCTACCCACGGGGTATACGTACTGGGGCTCCACCTCCCTAAGGATTACCGCCCTCCCCTGCCTACCGATCCTGTCTAGGTGCTCGAGAACCGGTGTCCTAGCTGCTAGGAAGCCCCCATCCATAACGCTCGGCCTACCTCTAAAGTCATCCCTAACAACCAGTACGGATGGCGAGCTACCAGGGTTCCAGAGGCTGTTAGGCCTCCACACCTCGATCCACGTCGTTGAGTATCTACCCGGAGCTATTATCACCGTGTACTTGTTGTGTAGGTAATGAGAGTAGTAGACCATGACGTCGTTAACGGAGGCCTTAAGCCTCACCCTATCGAGGATCGCTGAAGAGATCATGGAGTCCACCGCCGTTATACCCCACCTAGTAGGCACCAACCTCCTGCCCCTCATCCTACCGAGGAAGCCCAGGACTAGGGCCCTAACTATCGTGTAGAACTCAACGCCGTCCCTATGCAGGGCCTGCACAGCCTCACTAGCCCTTAAGTCATCCCAGATAAACCTCTCAAGCCTTGGGTGTAGCTTGGGGTTGCCGGCAACCCTAACATCCCTTGCTGGGGCTGTGGGGCCTGTAGGAGGTAGGGAGGTGCTGAACGCTAGCTTTGGTGATGGGGGTTTAGCGAGCTCTGCCTCCATATCTACAGGACTCTCCGACAGGCTCGCCAGGTAGTACTCCCTGCTGTAGAGGTCCTCAGGCCTCCTAGTGTCAGCCCTTAATGAGACGTGTAGGAGCTGGCTCCTCAACCTAATGACGTCCTCTAAACCGAGCCTTAAGTGCCAGTCAGCTGGGGAGTCGTAGAGCTTAGCCCCACCACCGTAGACACCTGGAGGAACGCCCAGGTAGACCCTGACCTTAGGGTAGCCCTTCTCACCTACGATAGCTGTTGGTGGTGATGCACCGCTAACGAGGCCCTCCCTAACCCTTACGGAGACCCTAAACCTGCCCTTAAGACCTATCAGTAGGGGGCAGTACCCTAAACCGCAGAGGTTCCTAGCACCCTTACATATAACGCATAGCCTTACCGGGATCCTGAGCAATGGCACCCTACACCCCGACACCTACGAGGCCCGTGCCTAAGGGGTTTAGGGATTTAAAAAGTAGATACATACACCTACAGCCCCTAACCATCCGGCAAGGTAATTCGCTGCATGAGCTGTAGGGGGTTAAGGCTGCTGACCTAGGTCAGCCCCCCTCCTTACGAAAACCCCTCTAGGCCCGTTAACAACCTTCCCCTCCTCAGCTACCACCATACCGCGTACTACTGTGAACATCACCTTACCCCTCAACCTCCACCCTATGTACGGGGTTATGGGGTGCTTCGCGTACAGGTCCTCCCTCCTAATAACGGTCTCAGCACCTGGGTCAACCACTACTAGGTCCCCATCCCCACCAACTACTAACGTTCCCTTCCTAGGGTATATCCTGAAAAGCCTTGCCGGGTTCTCAGCCATTAACTCGGGTATCTTCGTTATAGGCATTAACCCCCTTAAGGCTGCGTCGAGCATTAATGGTAGAAACGTCTGAACACCCGTAAACCCGGCTGCAGAGCTCCAGACATCCCCCGACTTCTCCTCAGTGCTGTGGGGGGCGTGGTCCGAGCCCAGGGCCGTTATCGTTCCGTCGTTAACAGCCCTCCAGAGCTCCTCCTGGTTAGCTCTATCCCTAACCGGGGGGTTAACCTTAACTAGGTTGCCATACCTTGAGTAGTCCTCAGTGCTTAGTAGGAGGTAGTGGGGGCAGGTCTCCCCAGTTACGTTAATGCCCTCAGCTCTAGCCCTCCTAACTAGCTCTACACCTTCCTTAGCACTCATGTGGACTATGTGTACGTACCCTCCTGTCTCCCTCGATAGCAACACCAACTTCTGGATAGCCTCAACCTCACAGATGGAGGGCCTTGAGTCGGTGTGCGCCTGGGGGTCCTTCCTCCCAGACGACCTCACCTTACCAGTGAAGTACTTGACCAGGTCCCAGTTCTCGGCGTGGAACGCTAGCGCAACACCCAGCCTCGCTGACTTAAGCAGGGCTTCGTAGAGGGAGCCGTCGTCAGGCGGGGGTATGTTACCCGTTGTAGGGCCCAGGAAGACCTTGAAGCCTACAGCCCCTGAGTTAACGAGCTCCCCAAACCTGTCTAGGTTAGTGTTATGTATCACCCCGTAGAGGCCGAAGTCCACATACGCCTTGCTCGACAGCCTCCTCACCTTCTCCTCGAAAACAGCCCTTGAGTCAACGGGGGGTAGGGTGTTGGGCATTTCAAGAACTGTGGTAACACCTCCCGCAGCAGCCGCCTTAGTACCGTGGGTGAAGTCGTCCTTGTGCTCAAGGCCTGGCTCCCTCATGTGCACGTGCTCATCAACTATTCCCGGGAAGACTAGCTTCCCACCGGCATCGATAACCTCGACACCCTCCTCCCTCAAGTCCTTACCTATGAGGGCTACCCTGCCATCAAGTATGAGCACGTCGGCTCTGAAAACGCCGTTTGGTAGGACAACCCTCCCGCCCCTAACAAGAAGGTCACCTCCATACATTCCTACGTACCCACACTATCTCACCCTAAAACATAAAGAGTTTATGCCTACTACCGCCCCACTACCTGGACCGGTAGGGTGCGGTAGAGCTGGCCCTAACCCTTAGCTGAAGTTTATATTCCCTCCCGTAAGTCCTTAGTGTGATGCGGTTTGGGCGTTACTAGCAGGTTCAGGTTCATCGGTAAGAGGGTTCCTCGCAGGGACGGCGTGCTTAAGGTGACGGGGGCCGCTAAGTTCGCTTACGACATAGAGATCCCGGGGATGCTCTACGGCAGGATCTTTAAAAGCCCCTACGCACACGCCATAGTTGACAGGATCGATAAGAGTGAAGCGGAGAGGCTAGGAGCGGTAGTCATAACGTATGAGGACGTCCCTAAGGTGCTCTTCAACACTAGGTTGGTCAGCGTTGATGAAGCAACCTATAAGGACTGGGAGGTCCTTACAAAGCACCCTAAGTACGTTGGGGAGCCAATAGCTGCTGTCGCAGCCCGCAGTGAGGAGGTAGCTCAGAGGGCTCTAGAGGCCCTAAGGGTTGAGTTTAAGGAGGTGTTTAAACCAGTACTCGACCCCTTCGAGGCCATGGACCCCGCAGCCCCGAAGATCCATAGGAAGATAGTGCTGGCTAATAGGTGGGTTGATGTAGTGAACAACGTGGGGGCAACCCTAGAGTACAGTGAGGGTGATGTAGATAAGGCGTTCAGGGATGCCGATGTAGTTATTGAGAGGAGGTTCAAGACTAATAGGAGGTACCACCTACAGCTAGAGCCTAAGGTAGCTGTCTGCAAGCCAGAGGTTGGCGGCTCAATAACCGTGTGGACAACTACTCAGTCGCTGCACAACACCAGGATACTTATTTCACAGGTCTTCGGCATCCCCATGTCTAAGGTTAACGTTGTTAAGACGTTCCTAGGCGGGGCCTTCGGGTCAAGCATCCACACAAACCTCGTTACGCTAATCGCGGTAGCCTTGTGCCTCAAGGCTAGGAGGCCTGTTAAGATAGCTCTAACTAGGGAGGATGACATCCTACACGATCACGTATCGTACCAGATGCACTTCAGGATCAAGGCGGGGGCTAGGAGGGATGGGAGGCTCGTTGCCGGGGAGTTCGAGAACGTGATGGATATAGGTGCCCACCAGATACAGGCGTACCCCCTCCTCGGCACCGCTCTAGGGTGGTTCGTCTCCCTATACAAGTGGGGCAGTATTAGGTATGTCGGTAAGGCGGTATACACCAATAAGGTGCCTACCTGTGCTTTCAGGGGTTACGGCAACCCCCAGGTTACGTGGGCTGTCGAGACCGTGATCGATGAGGTGGCCGAGGAGCTAAATATGGACCCCCTGGACTTCAGGCTTAAGAACTACCGAGGGCTAGGGGACATATTCTGGGGTCAGGGACCGACCGTGAAGACAGTGATTAAGAGCGATGGAGTTCCCGAGCTAATGAGGAAGGGGGCCGAGTTAATAGGGTGGTACAGGAGGCCTAAGCCGTGGGAGCAGAGGGGTAGGTTTAGGAGGGGTATAGGGCTAGCTAGAGGCTTCCACACCTCGGGGGCTGGAGGCCCTATCTCGGGGGAGGTCATAGACTACACCGGGGCTATCCTGAAGGTTAACGAGGATGGGAGCATAGATTACGTAACAGCCCTGCAGGATCACGGCGGCGGGACCCTCGATGCCCACGTAAAGATAATAGCTGAGGAGCTCGGTGTGCCGCCTGAGAAGATAAACGTTGTGTGGTCCGACACCTTCACGACCGTCTACGATGTGTGTACCCATGCATCCAGAGGTGTCTACGTTGGCGGTGAGGGTGCTAGGAGGGCTGCTGCCAAGGTTAAGGAGAGGATACTTGAGTACGCCTCCAGGCTGCTCCCCAAGGTGGTTAACCCTGAAGCTCTTAAGATGGAGTACGATGAGGAGCTCGACGACGTAGTAATATACGTTGAGGGGATGCCCGGGGAGAAGGTTACGTTAAGCGAGGTAGCTAGGACCGCGTGGCAGAGGAACTGGGGGTCTATATCGGCCTCAGTTAGCTATAGAGCTACCGCAGCCCCCCCGAGCTTCACCGTGTACTTCGTTGAGGTCGAGGTAGATACCGAGACGGGTATTGTTAGGCCTGTTAAGGTGGTTGCTGGTGCCGACCTGGGAACGGTGATTAACCCTGACCTCGCTGCGGGCCAGATCCATGGAGGTTTCGCTCAGGGGTGGAGTATGGCGGTTCTCGAGGACGTCGTCTACGACCCTGAGAGCGGGGAGCCCCTGAACAAGGGGTTAATAACGGACTACAAGGTGCCGATGGCCCCCGACCTACCAGCCCTCGATAACTTCACGGTAATATTTGCGAGCACCTACGAGCCTACGGGCCCCTTCGGTGCTAAGGGTATTGGTGAGGCTGCTGCAAACCCTGTAGCAGCTGCTGTAGCTAACGCTATAGCTAATGCGCTAGGCATAAGGTTCTACGAGCTCCCAATAACCCCTGAGAAGGTTCTTGAAGCTATTAAGGAGCGCAGGGGGTGACTGCGTTGGCTAGCCGGGTAAGGCCATCACCCATAAACACCATGAACACCCACATAATACCTGTGAGGTTCGAGTACTTCGCCCCTAAAACCCTTAATGAGGCCGTGGACCTGCTGAGCAGGTTTAGGGGTAGGGCTAAGGTGCTAGCTGGGGGCACCGACCTCGTAGTCCAGATGAAGGTTGGTAGGGTGAGGCCTGAGTACGTAGTTAGTATTAGGTGGTTGAGGGAGCTTGACTTCATAGACACTAGGGAGGACGGTCTGCACATAGGTGCGTTAACGAAGCTCAGGAGGATCGAGAAGTCGGACGTCATTAGGAGGGGCTTCATAGCCCTCTACGAGGCTGCTAAGGCTATGGGGGGAGTCCAGGTTAGGTGTATGGGTACTGTTGGTGGTAATTTGTGTAATGCTTCGCCGGCAGCCGACACCGCCCCACCCCTAATGGTCTACGAAGCAAGGGTTAAGGCAGTAAGCACTAGAGGAGAAAGAGAAATACCAATAACAAAATTCTTCAAAGGACCCGGGAAGAGCGCTCTAGAGCCCGACGAGATCTTAACTGAGGTCATGATCCCTTACCAGCCCGCTAATACGGGTTCAGCCTTCCTTAAGGTTGCGAGGACCTCCATGGACCTCGCTAAGGTTAACGTAGCTGCAGCCATTAACGTTAGGGAGGGCGTGGTTAGGTGGGCCCGCATAGCCTTAGGGGCTGTAGCTCCAACACCTATTAGGGCGCTTAAGGCTGAGGCATACCTAGCTGGTAAGGAGCTAGGTGAGGACGTCATTGCTAGGGCCGCGGAGATCGCTGCTAGTGAGACGAGGCCTATAACCGACGTAAGGTCGACTGCCTGGTATAGGAGGGAGGTTTCTAAAGTCTTAGTTAAGGACGCGTTAAGGATTGCCTATGGGAGGGCTGTTAGGGGGTGAGTAGGTGTGAGGGTTAGGTTTAAGCTCAACGGGGAGCCCGTTGAGGTCGATGTAGAGCCCAACGAACTCCTCATTAACGTGTTAAGGGAGAGGTTCGGGTTAACCGGTACTAAGTACGCGTGCGGTATAGGTGAGTGCGGTGCGTGTACGGTACTTTTAGACGGCGAGCCCGTGCTCTCATGCCTTACCCTAGCCGCCGACGTCGACGGCCATGAGGTCGTAACCGTCGAGGGGCTCGCTAAGAGCGGGGAGCTCACACCTGTTCAGAGGGCGTTTATTGAGGAGGGAGCTGTTCAGTGTGGATACTGCATACCTGGGTTCGTAATCATGGCTGAGTCCCTGCTTAGGGAGAACCCCGAGCCTACCGAGGCCGAGATAAGGGATTACATAAGGGGGAACCTCTGCAGGTGCACTGGCTACGTCAACATAGTTAAGGCTGTGAAGAGGGCCTCGAAGTACTTCAAGCTAGCACCTCCGGGTAGCTAGACCTTTTAAAATCTACGTCAACTATTCTATAGGGGTTAGATATGGGTGCCCTTAAAGGTAAGGACATAGTCTCAGCCCTCGACTTCAGGAGGGAGGATGTAGAGGAGCTATTCAAGCTAGCTGACCACTTAAGGGAGGAAATGAAGGACGAGGGAGTGCTCAGCTACGGTAAGGGTAAGGTGCTAGCTACGGTGTTCCTTGAGCCGAGCACCCGCACGAGGCTTAGCTTTACGTACGCAATGATAAGGCTCGGAGGCACCGTCATAGACTTCGGCCCTGAGGCTGCTTCAAGTAGGGCTAAGGGCGAGTCGCTTGAGGACACAATGTTGATGGTTGATGGGTACGGACCCGATGTCATAGTGCTTAGGCAGAGAACCCCCGGGTTCGCTGCTAAGGCTGCTGAGATATGTAAGGCACCGGTAATCAATGCCGGGGATGGGTGGAACGAGCACCCAACGCAGGCGCTACTGGACGTATACACTATATGGAGGGAGCTCGGCAGGGTTGACGGCATTAAGGTAGGCATTATGGGCGACCTAAAGTACGGTAGAACCCCTAGCTCCCTATCGTACCTGCTATCCAAGTTTAACAACGTAACTATATACTACATCGCCCCGGACCCCTTACAGATTAGGGATGAAGTCGTCGAGAAGGTTAAGGGTAAGGTTAGGTACTACAAGGTGGGTAGGCCTGACGAGGTGATCGAGGAGCTCGACGTGCTCTACGTAACCAGGCTTCAGAAGGAGAGGTTCCCGAGCCCTGAGGAGTACGAGAGGCTTAAGGGGAGTTACAGGATAGATAGGGACTTCCTAATGAGGTTTAAGCACATACCGATAATCCTCCACCCACTGCCCAGGATCTGGGAGCTCGATACCAGCGTTGATGCGCTACCCCAGGCTAAGTACTTCGAGCAGGCTAGGAACGGCATGTACGTTAGGGCAGCCCTGCTCAAGGAGGTTTTAGGGGTCTAGAGTTAAAACGTGTTTTACCTACTCCTCAACTCATCTATAAACTCAGCTAGTAGCTCTATCCCCCTCTCCAACCTGTCCTCAGGCTGGGTAACGAACGTTATCCTTAGGTGGTTAACGCCTGACTCCCCGAATATGCTTCCAGGCAGCATAACCACCGCCTTCTCCTCAGCTAGCCTGTAGGTGAACCTAACATCGTCAATACCTAGGTCAGCTATGTATGGAGTCATATCGGGGAAGAGGTACATCCCCGCGTTAGGTCTCCACACCCTAGCTTTAGGTAGGTTCTTCCTCAGTGCTCTATAGGCTGCATCCCTCCTAGACCTGTACACGCTTAGCGCGTATTTAAGGTACGACTCCTTAAACCCTCCCCTCAGGTACTTGAGGGCTAGGTGCTGGGCTGGTACAGGAGATGTTATGCTCAGGTACCCCTTAAGCTTAGCCGCCTGATCTATGACCTCCTTAGGGCCGTACATGTACCCAAGCCTAAACCCCGGTATCGCTATGTCCTTCGAGAAGGAGCCTAAACCCACGACAACCCTTTCAGCCCCGCTGAACCTCTGCATCCACACGTGGCTACCCTCATAAACTATGTGTCTGTAAGCCTCATCGTAGAGCACCCAGACCCCCCTATCAACTGCTAGCTCCACCAACGCCTTAGCTATGCCTTCATCAATAACCCTACTGGTAGGGTTATCAGGGCTAGCTACTAGGGCTGCCGCAACGCCCTCCTCGTTGATAGCCCTCTCAATGCATTCAAGGGATGGCTGGAAGCCCCTATCAACGCTTTGACTACACCTAACAGGTTTAAGCCCTAAGTACTTCACTAAGCCCCAGTAGACGCTGTATGACGGGTCGAGCATCAATATCTTATCGCCGGGGTCTGTAACGACGTTGAGGGATAGGAAGACTGCCTCAACACCCCCGGTAGTTACGAGTATGTTGTTGGGGTCTACATCGATGCCGCCGTACATCTTTAAGTCATCCGCTATAGCGTCCTTTAAGTCCTTTAACCCCCTAACACCCACGTACCTCGAGTAGTTAAAGGGGTCATTAATTAAGCCAGTGCAGAACTCCTTTAAAGCACCTAGGTCGGGGGGCAGCCCTGGCTGCCCAGCCGAGTAGTTATATACGTCCCTCCCCTGCCTGAGGAGTTCGTCCACCTTAGCAACGAGCTGCCTATGGGGTGATAGCTCTAGCCGTGAGACCCTGCTAGAGATCTTAAGCATTTAACCACCATATGTTTATGTAGTGAAGGTAATAAAAAACTATAGTGCTTAGCTAAGGGCTTCT
This sequence comes from Desulfurococcales archaeon ex4484_204, assembly GCA_002255065.1. Taxonomy (GTDB): domain Archaea; phylum Thermoproteota; class Thermoprotei_A; order Sulfolobales; family NBVN01; genus EX4484-204. Next base: position 12,923 of record NJEF01000010.1, read on the forward strand.
AAACCCTTC
>NJEF01000093.1 GCA_002255065.1 Desulfurococcales archaeon ex4484_204
GCGTAAAGCCGGATACCAGCGGCCTTCTACGCCACCACTATTTAACCCCTCCTGCATGAATGATCTACTCAGGGCCTAGCTTGAGGGTACTGCTTGTAGTGCTGAATAAGGATAACGCCGAGGGCCTTAGGGAGTGCCTTAAAAGCCTTACCCAGCAGTCGTGCGGGCTGTGCGGGTGCTTCGACGTCCTCGTCATGGATGGGGGCTCCCGCGACGGCTCCCGCGACGTAGTCGCTGAGTTCTCCTCTAAGTACCCATGCATTAGGTTTAAGGTCCAGGAGGTCGGGGGAGGTGTTGGGCCTGCTAGGGTTGAGGCAGTTAGGTACGCACTCGATTACGGGTACGACTACGTTATATGGGGGGACTCGGAGAACGTGTACGACCCCCACTACGTAGAGGAGGTTGTTAAGAGGTTGGGGAGCCCTGGGTGCGACGTGGTGTCGGGCAGGCCTGTCGTTGCTGGCAGGAGCTTCTGGTCTAGGGCCTTCTTCTGGTACCACGCGTACCACGTCCTCTTCGACTACGTTAGGAGGAGGCACGCCCCGGGGAATAATAAGGGGGTTAGTGTAGGTGTTTACTCAAGGGTTATATACCCGCCGGTGTCTAGGAGTGATGACTTCTACTTCAGCTACCTAGCCCTTAGCAGGGGCCTCAGATTCTGCTACGCCGGGGACGCTGTTGTTAAGGTATCGATGCCCGAGGGGTTTAAGGGCGTTAGGTCGTGGCAGAACTCCAGGGTTAGGGGGCTTGTTGAGGGCGCCTTAATCCTTGGGATGCACGTACCCCCTGACTACCCGCCGTGGCTCCTACTAGCTCTATCACCGCTGGCGGTGGGCTTAGCGGCCTACCTAGCTATGCACGCATCCCCTATAGCTCCAGCGGTGCTGGTGATTGCGTACCTAGCTGTCCTAGCCTACCTAGGTTACAAGCTATTTAGTGCTGCTGGTAAGGCGTTGGAGGGGGCTTCACCAAGGCTCACCTCCTCCCTAACAGCCCTGCTCGGCATGTACCTACACTCAGTGTTCACTACGTACTACGTCCTTAAGCACTTAAGGACCCTCTACAGGCTCAGGGGCTCCCTAGCTAGTAGGGCTGCTGCGGTGCTGAGGAGGTTCGGCTTCAGACCTAGGGATGCAGGGCTTCAGGACTCAATGTAATTTATAACTAGGAACCTTGAGTTTATGTTGGGTGCCTAGGTTGAGCGAGCTTATAGGGAGGGAGCTCTCAAGCATGATACTTAGCTACGGTAGGGAGGTTAAGGAGATAGTTAGGGGTTTAAGGGAGGGCGTTGAGTTCCTGAACACGATGAGGTCCGGCGAGGCCATGGAGGTCCTCGCGAGGAGCATAAGGGCGGATAAGGAGGGACATAATACTTAAGGTCGGAACATCCATTAAGGAGGGCTACATTAGGGAGTGGGTCGCTAGGCTCATAAGGAGGCTCGACCTGGTTGCTGAGTCGAGCAAGGAGGCCGCTAGGTACCTAACAATAATACCGTACCTGGAGATCCCGGTGGAGCTGAGGGACGTGGTAGAGTCTCTAAGCAAGCTAGCTGCTGAGGGCATGGACCTAGTGCTTGACGGCCTTGAAGCCCTCATTGAGGGGGATGAGGAGAGGGCTGCTGCCCACGCTAGCAGGGTCGAGGAGATCGAGGAGAGGGCTGACGACGCGCTGGTTAACGGTAGGAGGCTCCTGATAAAGTACGGTGAGAGGATGAGGAACGCAGCCCTGATAGTCCTCATTAGGGACTTCATTGAGAGCATAGAGAAGATAACTGACTACGCTGAGGACGCTGCCGACTACATAAGGACGTTAGCCCTGAGGCTGGCTGCCTAGATCACGGCGCGTAGCAGGAGGTAGAGGCCTGCAGCGGAGCCTATAGTTACTGGTGCCGCAGCTGCCCACGCACCGAATATCCTCGCTAGGGTTCTTACGTTAACTGCCTTAATCCCTCTAGCTACCCCCACACCGGCTACTGACCCGACTATGGCCATGGTTGTTGAGACCGGCATCCCAAGCCTAGTCATTATTAGGACGCTGAGGGCTGTCCCCAGCTGCGATGTAAAGGCTGAGTAGTAGGTCAGGGTGGTTATCTTCTCGCCAACGGTCTCAACAACCCTGGAACCCCACGAGATAATACCTATAGCTATGCCTGAAGCGCAGAACGCTAGGGCGAATATATCGACACTCATCTCGGGGGGTACGTACCCCCTCGATAGGGCTAGAGCTATAGCTGTTAGGGGGCCCGCGGACTTAGCTACGTCGTTAGCCCCGTGGCTGAAGGCTATGGAGGCTACCGCTATGAGTATTAAGGCCTTAATAACCGCGCTGTCAAGACCTCCCTCCCTAAACCTCCTCCTAGCAACTAGGTAGTAGGTTAGGAACGCGGCTACTGCAGCAGCCCCTATAAGGGTCGATGTGAGGGTTGCGTAGGATATGTCCTTAATGGCCAGGGTCTTGAATGTGAGGAGGAAGGACGCTGAAAACGCTATGATGAACACTGATGAGGCCCCAGCTACTGGGAGTAGCCTAGAGCTCCTAAACATCTTCTCGAAGACTACGTGTACAGCCAGGGTTAACACGGCCGCGAATAGGGGTAGGACAGCCCACGAGGTAACTACTAAGGTGACAGTGAACCAGTTAACCATGCTGAGGCCGACGGCAGCTATCCCGAAACCTACTAACCCCCCCACGACCCCCTCGGTAACGGACATAGGGGTTCTCAGTATGGTTGAGACGAGTACTAAGAGCCCTGTCGTAATGAGTATCGATAGCATCCCGGCCACTACGTCCCTAGCGTGCAGAGCGCTCATGTTGACTATATCGTACATAAGTGTTTTAGATACGTACTTACCGAATAGGATAGCGCCCACGAAGTCGGCTACCGACGCAATGATTAGGGCCTTAGGCAGGGTTATAGCCCCGGAGCCCACTGCAGCCCCTATGGCGTCGGCTGCGTTGTTAGAGCCGTTGTTCCATGCAACGAAAAAGGCTACAGCAGCCCCTACGATCACTAGGTACAGCTCCATTAAGGACACCTATGATATCCTTACTTAATTCGTAGGTAGCTGGGAATTATAAATGTTTAACCGCTGACCCCTAGAGGTAGCCCTCGCTAACCATTACATCAACTATCTGCTCGGTTCTCGCCGGGTCGAAGACCTTGTGCCTCACCCTATCCTCGAAGCCCTTAATGTTGAATAGGTAGGAGTACGTAGTTAGCACCCTCCTCCCCCTACTCCACAGGATTAGGGGTAGGGGCTTCTTAAGGTACCCGTACCTACCCCTCTCGCTAAGGATTACCACCGGAAGGTCGATGCCCCTAGCTGAGTGGGGAGTCATTACGACCTCCTCCCCGTACTCCTTAGCAGCTATCTCCCACACCCTGTCATCACCCTCCCTACCAACGTCGACGTTGTGCTTAGTAGCTATCTCCGTTAGGTCAACTACTTCGTCGACCTCCATGTACGCAACTATGTAGATACCCCTCTCAGCCCTCATGAAAGCCCTCCTTATCTCGGTGAAGCCCCTAGGCCTGTTGAAGAACTTAGGCGGGTACCTAGCTAGGCCCGCAGCGAAGAATATGTAGCAGTCCCCCCTGCAGTTGGTGAAGGACTTAGGAATCCTCCCGCCAGCCTGCCTCCAGTAGTCGCAGTAGACACCTATGTCGAACCTGGGGTCCCAGTGGGCTACGACGTTGCTTACGTGGTAGCTGGACCCCCCAACCAGGACGTAGTCTGAGGGTAGGTACTTGCTTAGATAGCAACTACTGCAGCGACACGGTATCCTGCTGTAGCTGTACGCGTGGGCTAGGCCTACCTTCCTAAACCTACCTAGGAACTCAGGTATTGGGAGGAGCTCGAAGCAGTCACTAATAAACGGGGAGTAGTAGCCGCCGTCAGCTGTCTCGAAGAACACCCTCAGCAGTATGGAGCCCTTAACCGCCCTCACCCCATATTCCCTTATAGAAGAATTTATCTAGGTAAAAAGGGTTAGTACCGCCTAATCCATACAGGCCCCGGGTGAACCTACATAACGCCCTTCCCCTTCCTGAGCTTACTGATTATCGCTTCAGCCATCCCCCTAAGATCCTCGAGCACCTTAATAACCTCCTCCTCGCTGAGATGGCTCGACTCTATCATACCTACGGCCTGCTTAACAGCTCTCCTCAAGGCCTCCTCCCTGTTAAGGCCCCTCCTAACCCAGTGCCTGTACAGCCTCAGGGCTGAGACGACGGAGCCCTCAACGTACCTCCTCCACGCCTCCTCCTTAGGCTTCCTCAACTAGCCCTCCACCACTATAGGTGTTAGCATTAAGGGTATTAAATAGGGGTGAGGGCATAACGTTTTATTTCGGTAAGTCCTTAGTATGTGAGGCCCTATCAATGCCTAAGTATAGGGTTAGGGTTGGGGGTAAGGAGTACGTAGCTGATGTCGAGGAGAAAGGCCCCGGGCTCCTCCTCGTTAGGGTTGGGGATAAGGTGCTCGAGGTCTCCGTTGAGGGCCTGGAAGCCCCTACCCCAGCAGCTACAGGCGTAGAGGTTGCTGAGAGGAGGCCGCCTGAAGTAGCTGGTAAGGTAGTTACGACCCCAGTTCCCGGTAAGGTGCTAGAGGTCAGGGTTAGGGTGGGAGACGTAGTTAAGGAGGACACCGTCGTAGCCGTTATTGAGTCGATGAAGATGAGCATGGAGGTGTATGCGGGGGTGTCCGGCAGGGTTAAGGAGGTCAGAATTAGGCCAGGGGACTTCATAGACTTAGGGCAGGTTATAGCGGTTATAGAGTAGGGTAATGGTTAAAAAGCGTGTCTCAATTACTTGGTGAAGTCCTTAAACCCCTCCCTGACGTCGGGCTTTCTTAAGGTGGCTGAACACCTTAAGCAGGTCCCCGGGAACGGGTCTGTGGCCTAGGGAGCTAGGCCACGCCTTCTTAATGAAGTTAAACCGGTCTTCATTAGTGTTGTAGAACACCCCAGCACCCCCTACCTCGTGCTGGTACTCAGGCCAGGCTTCTGATGGGTTCCCAGCTTAAGCACGAACTCCCTGAACCCGTAGTAGCTCTCGAACGTTGGCCACCACTCCTCAACACCTAAGGTCTCGAAGGCGTACTCCATCTTAGCAAGGTATAGGGGTAGGCCGGCCCTAAACCCCCTCTTAAACACTATGGTGTGTAGGGATATCGCTATCTTATCGTTTAGTAGTCCAGCGTTAACAAGCCCTGCTAGGGTCCCGTCATCAAGGACGCCGACCTGAACCTACTCTTCCTTAATCCTCTGCCTCGGAATCGCTAAGATCTCTGCGTACGTCCTAGCCCTGGCTAGGTCGAAGAAGTCCACGTCCACCTGCATCACTATGATGTCCTTAAGCACGTAGGAAGGCCGTTAAGGAGGGGTGGGTCGGCAGGGTTACTGCGTGCCATGCTAGGGCGATGAGCACCTACCCGAAGCCCTACCTACGTAAGGTGGCCTCGTTAATCAGGATGGCGGGCTTAAGCCTTGTCACAGACCTGCACACGGGTCCCCTACACCTACTAGTGAAGTTCATGCTTAGCCAGGGGGTTAACGTAGCTCTAGGGCAGGACGACATAGCCGATGCCTACTACCTGTACGGCAGGAACAACATGCTTGAGGTAGCTTTCCCAGCCTCACACATACTCTGGTCGATGACGCTGAGCGTTATGGACACCTTCCTGGACATGATCACGTGGGAGGGGGGCTAGGGCTATGGGGTTGAGGAACTACGGGATCAGGGTAGGTAGCGTAGCCGACCTCCTTGTCCACAGGTACAGAACGCCTTACGAGCTAGTATGGCGCCACGAACCCCCAGGTACGTGGTGAGGGGGGCAGGGTGCTGGTTGAGAATGTTGGGGGGTCTAAGTACGGCGGGCCTAGATTAGGCTTAAATTCATCCCCTTAATAAAGGGTAGGGA
>NJEF01000011.1 GCA_002255065.1 Desulfurococcales archaeon ex4484_204
AGGGGGCCTTCGTCGAGCCCCTAGCCGCGGTCATCGAGATGGTTAAGATGCGTCCTCCGGAGCCCGGCTCGAACATAGCTGTGCTGGGGATCGGGGCCATAGGGCTCCTCTCCATCCAGGTGTTAAGGCTTACAGCACCTAACATGTTAGTAGCTGTTGCTAGGGCGGGCTCCCCGAAGGCGCGGCTAGCTAAGGCGTTAGGGGCTAATGCAGTGCTAACAGCTGACGTGGCCTTAGAGCTCGCTAGGAGGGAGACCCATGAGGGACAGGGCTTCGATTACGTAGTTGAGGCTACGGGGTCCCCTAAGGGGCTCGAAATAGCTCTAGGGCTGGTTAGACCTAGGGGTGTCGTAGCTGCTAAGTCAACCCACGGTGAGCCCACCACCTTCAACTACACGTCCCTAGTAGTTAAGGAGGTATCGCTCGTTGGGTCCAGGTGCGGCCCGTTCCCGCCAGCCATAAAGCTCCTCAGGACCGGCTTAGTGAGGGTTAAGGACCTGGTTACCTCGACCTACCCGTTGCTTAAGGCCCCGGAAGCGTTCGCTAAGTCCTTTGAGAGGGGGGAGGTCAGGGTTCATGTAAAGCCGTAGCTCACGCTTTTTACCTCAGCCCCCAGAATTCCAGGGGGCCAGAGATATCCAGCAAAGAGGCACGAACAGTAGGGCTTACCAGGATCGGTGGGGATGCCGAGTTCGTAGTCATCCACGACGGCGAGGAGATAGTGGACTCATACTTCATCACGAGAGCCCCGGTAAGGGGTTTCGAGACCCTAGTTAGGGGTAAGAGCCCCGTATTCGTTACTGAGGCAGCTATGAGGATATGCGGTATATGCCATGCAGCACACGGAATAGCGTCGGCCGAAGCTATTGAGGACGCGATCGGTGTAGCTCCACCAGCTAATGGGAGGCTTCTTAGGGAGGTTATCGGGCTCCTTAACAGGGTTCAAAGCCACCTCCTCCACCTAGTCCTAGTAGTGCCTGACATAGTTAGGGAGCAGTTCGCTAGTAGCTTAGTGCTAGATGTAATAAAGCTGCTTAATATGGTTAACGACGTCATGGCTAGGATCGGGGGAGCCCCAACCCACCCTCCCAACATAGTTGTGGGGGGCATTAGTAGAGCGCCTAGTGAGGCAGGGCTTAAGGAGGTGGTGAGGAAGGTTAAGGAGATCCTGAAGGGCTACTCCAGGATTAAGGACGTAGTTCTAGATGAGGATAGGTGGAGTGGTAAGGCCTTCGCTTTAAGTAAGGTATCCGTTAACGTAGAGCGCCTAGCAACCCATCCGTTCTACGGCGATAGGTTCAACATAGATGTTAACGATGTAGTCACGCTAAGGTACCCGAAGTTCAGGGAGGGGGGCCTACCGGAGGTGGTTAGAGCAACAACATCGTTAGTAGCTCTGTACAGGGGTAGGGCTGTGGAGGTAGGTCCTAGGGCTAGGTTAGACATATATAGAGGGCTGGTGGGGAGCACTTTAATGGATCTGCAGAGAGCTAGGGTTGAGGAGGTCTCGCTAGCCCTTACGAGGATCACCGAGTTGCTGGGTAGGGTTAGCACCAGCTCTAGCACCAGGACTAGCGGGCTGTTCTTCAGGAGAGGGGCCGGCGTAGGTGTTTTCGAAGCGCCTAGGGGGGTGCTAATACATAGGGTTGAGGTAGGTGATGAAGGCAGGGTTAAGGGGTACAAGGTGGTTGTACCAACGATGTTTAACATACCGGTAGTGGAGGCTGCTGCTAAGGGGGCTCCTGTAAGCATAGCCGACCTAGTACCCAGGGTCTTCGACCCGTGCGTTCCTTGCTCAACGCACCTCATTGAGGTGGGAGAGTGGGGTCCAAGGTAAGGGTTCTAGTCCACGACATCGGGGGGTGTGAGGGTTGCCCCATATCCGTTATTAGGGCATTACCTGAGTTAGTAGGTATCGCTGACGTACACTCTAGGTACCTAGGTAATGAAGATGTTAGCGGGGGTGTTACGTACGATGTAGGCATAGTTACCGGGGCTGTATGCATTAACGAGCCCGACGTAGTCGGTAAGTTGAGGGTTATTAGGGAGGTCAGTAAGGTCTTGATAGCCTACGGCTCGTGCGCGAGCGTTGGGGGGATAACCAGGTTCTGTAGAGGGGGGCAGGAGCCGAGGCCTGAGCACAGGACGTACCAGCCCGTAACAGCTGTTGTTAGGGTTGATTACGCGGTGCCCGGCTGCCCGCCAGCCCCTACGTTCATTGCATCCCTCATTAAGAGCATAGTTAAGGGTGGAGGCTACTTCCTGAAGCTCTTCTCAGCCGTCGTTAAGGCTAGGAAGTTAAGCGGGTTTGACCTACTAGACGATGTGGTCCTCCCAGGCCTGTGTGTTGGCTGCGGTGCTTGCATACTCTCATGCCCTACGGGAGCCCTCCAAATGATAGACGGCAAGCCCGACCTGGTGGTTGAGAAGTGCATTCGCTGTGGCACGTGCTACGTTAGGTGCCCTAGGGCATCGCAGCTATTAATTCGTAGGTATATTCAGCTAGGGGGTGTTAAGGGGTGAGCGTGGTAGAGCTAAGTAAGCCCTTAGGGGATTACGTGGAGGTCTTCCTAGGTAGGTCTAGTAGTGAGGAGATACGTAGGGGGAGGCTTGGTAGCGGGGGCGCCGTTACATCCCTACTAATATACCTCCTCGAGGAGGGGGTCGTCGACTCCGTAGTCGTTGCTAGGAGGGTTAAGGGCTTAGTCGGGGAGCTAGTTGTTGCTAGGACTAGGGAGGAGGTTCTTAAAGCTGCTGGCAGTAAGTGGAACGTGCTTCCCTTCACATCTAAGCTTAAGGAGACCATAGAGGATGTAGGGGTTAGGAGCGTTGCAATAGTTGGGCTCCCCTGTCAGTCCCAGTTCCTACAGCAGATGAGGAGCTTCCCGCTCCTCGAAACGGACTTCGTAAGTAAGATACGCCTAATTATAAGCCTGTTCTGCATAGGCACCTTCGCTACCGAGGCGTTCATAAGTATTCTAGAGAAGCACTACGGGTTGAGGCCTGAGTCGATAAGCCAGGTAGGGGTGGAGAGGTCTTTTATTAGAGTCGTCTACGATGGGGAGGAGAAGCTAATACCTATAAACGAGGTCCTCCCATACCTCCAGCTGGGGTGCCTAGTATGCCCTGACTACACAGGGGTTTTCTCAGACATATCCGCTGGGGTTAGTGAGAGCCACCTAGGCTACACAGTCCTCATAGTTAGGAACGATAACGCGTTAAGCACCCTTCACGACGCTGTTAGCAAGGGCTACCTAGAGGTCGTTAAGGCACCCCCAGACGTTATAGAGGAGCTCGAGGTTAAGGCTAGGGGGAAGATCGTTAGGGCAGCTAAATACATGGGCTTAATACTTTAACCCCTCGGTAGGGACGATAAAGCATCCAGCAACACCTCACCAACGCTTCTAAACAGGGTTCTTAAAGCTCCATCCTCAATAGCTTCACTGGTAGTGAGGGATCTCGTGATTACGTCTACGGAGACCGTTCTTAAGCCTCTAAGTAGGGATACCACGTATACGGCGGCTGTTTCAAGGTCTACAGCAGCACCTATTTGAGATAGCCCAGCTACATCACTATTAGCGATGGTGTGGTAGGAGTCAATGGTAACTACGGGGGATACTAAATGCTTCACACTCCTCTCTGTAAGTGCTTCATCAACGTATCTAAGCACTACGTGGTCAGCTGAGGCCGATACACAGATGTCCTCACGTAGGTACTGCCTGTAGAGGGAGCCGCTGCGGTACGACGCTGAGGAAGCTACCACAACGTCGCCAAGCCCTAAACCCCTTCCTAGCGAGGCCCCCTCCCCCAACCTAACAACATACTTAACCCCAAGCATTGATAGCTCCTCAACTATTATTGATGCTGAGGGCCCTCCGTAGCCGTGGGATACCACAGCTACCTCCACCCTTCCGTAGGTGCCCTTAGCAAACCCCACACCCCTAACATGGGGAAGCTCCTTAACGTCACTAAGTAGCTCCTTAACCCAAGACGTAGCCTCAGGGAACTCAGTAACTAATGCTCTATCAGGGACGTCCCCTACCCTAGCTCTAAGAACAACCGGCAAAATATAGCACCAGGTAATTCATAGAGGGACAGCTTTTAATGTTGAGTCAGCCAGTACTTAAGGTTTATACCTTAGTAGCGCGCTTACAGCGATAAGTGATTACCAATTTAAACCGCCTCACATCGCTTATCACGGGCTTACAGGGCCTTAATGGTTAATTAGCGGGGGGTTGTAGGGAGGGCTAACTACGCCCTGTAAATAATTGTTTATTAGCTTGCAGCATATACATCACTACATAATAGCTGAAGGTGTTGCTTCATGGCTAGGTGGGGAAAGTGGGTGTGGTTCGATGGCGGGTTGGTGGAGTGGGGTAAGGCGTTGGTCCACGTAATGATCCATAGCCTCCACTACGGCACGGCGGTGTTTGAGGGTATTAGGGCGTATAGCTTAAGTAGCGGCGGTATTGGGGTCTTCAGGCTTAGAGACCACATGGCCAGGTTCATAGCGTCAGCGAAGGTATACAGGTTCACCATATCGTACAGCCTAGATGAGCTCGTTAACGCTGTTTCCGAGGTTGTTAGGGCTAACGGTTTTAGGGAGTGCTACATAAGGCCTATAGGCTTCATAAATGCGGAGGACCTACCCCTAGCTCCTTCGAGCAGGAGGTTGAGCGTTGCTATAGCGGCCCTGGAGTGGGGCAGGTTTCTCGGCAGGGCGTACGATGTCGGGGCTAGGGCAACGATCTCTAGCTGGAGGAAGGCGCCTCCATCAACCCTGCCAAGCAATGCTAAGGTGTCCGGGCACTACTCGCTAAGCTACCTCACCTCGCTAGAGGCTAGGAGTAAGGGGTTTGATGAGGCGTTAATGCTCGATGCTAGGGGCTTCGTGAGCGAGGGCTCCGGGGAGAACGTATTCATTGTGAGGAACGGCACCGTATACACCCCGCCAACCCATGCATCGGCACTTGAGGGGATAACGAGGGATACCGTGATCAAGCTGTTAAGGGAGGAGCTAGGGGCTAAGGTTATTGAGAAGGACTTAACGGTTGGCGAGCTCCTAACAGCTGACGAAGCCTTCTTCACGGGGACGGCTGCTGAGGTAACCCCCATAGTTGAGGTTGACGGGGTTAAGATAGGGAGCGGGGTGCCTGGAAGCCTAACTAGGAAGCTCCAGAGGATCTACGACGATGTCGTTCACGGAAGGGTGCCTAAGTACTCTGGCTGGATACATGTAGTTAAGGTGTAGAGCAGTAAGTGGTGCTGGAGGTAAGCGCAGGACCTCTCTAACCCCCGGCCTGACACTTCTTCACGCTCCTCTAGCGGTTTAGGGATCTACGAGTTAACCAATCCTACACCTAGGTAGGGCCCTCCGGAGAGCTAGCAAAAGCTCCATAAACGAGGTATTGAAAGGGATAGTACAAGTTGCCAAGCTAGCAAGCGGTTAGAACACGGGGATGTCTTTACAATAGGCTGAAGTCCTTCGTTATAGGTCTTACCTCAACACCTAGCTTCATAGCTATGTCAGTCACCCCCTTATCTATGAAGCCCCCGATAATGACCAGCCTAGGCTTCACACCTTTAACCTCCTCGTACAGCTTCCCTATCTTGTGAAGCTCTAGCACGTCACCCCTGGAAACCCTCGACTTAACCTCTACGAGTATGTGGATACCGTTCTTAACCAATATATCGACCTCAACCACTGATGGATAGCCGTACACCACCCCCTTCAAATCATTATACACCCACTTCTCAACAACTCCAGCACCTAGCGTCTCCTCAACAACGTACTTCAACGCCTGCCTGAAAGTCTCCTCACTAATAACGCCGAACCTATGAGCTATCACCATCACGACCCTCCTAGTCTCCTCCATCTCCCTCTCCAACCTCGTCATCCTCTCCTCTATCTTAGCAAATCTCTCCTCTATCCTGGCGAACCTTTCCTCAAGTGCTTGCTGCCTCTCTTCAAGCTTAATCTGCCTTTCCTCTATCCTGGCGAACCTCTCTTCGAGCTCGGCGAACTTCTCTTCGAGTGCTTGCTGCCTTTCCTCTATCCTGGCGAACCTTTCCTCAAGTGCTTGCTGCCTCTCTTCAAGCTTAATCTGCCTCTCCTCTATCCTGGCGAACCTCTCTTCGAGCTCGGTTATTCGCTCAAGGATCTCCTTAAAGCCTAGGAGCCCCATTAATGCGTGTCTAAACTCCCTGCTCTCCTCAATAGTTCTCAGTATCCGCTCGCGCTCCTCGCTTGAGAGAATACGTGAGGTCATAAGTCCTCAAGGACATACTCGTTGCTATAAGATTAATATTTCTTACCTTGCTTAACCCTAGGGATCTCGCTGAGGACTATGGCGTTCATCCCATTACTAACCCCATTAACAGCTTACCCTACCTCGTTGATGGTACCGTCCTTAGTAAAACGTTTTAGTTACCTCAAGCCAGGGTACTAGGTTAGGGATTTGAACCTTACTGTCTACAATGTATCGCTATACGTGGTCGTAGGGCTGGCCGCCTCGGCACTTGGCTCCATGTCCGGCCTCGGAGGGGGCTTCATAGCTGTACCGACACTTTACTACCTAGGCCTCGGCCCCTCCTTCGCCGTTGCTACCGCTAAGTTCATGGTTATGGTGAACTCCCTGGTTAGCAGTATTAGGTACTCTAAGAGGTTAAGGCCTCCGTTAGTGCTGTATGCGTCCGTGGTAGCCCCCATGATCGCCACGTCGTACCTAGGCGCCTACCTGGTCTCCATAGTACCCCCTAAGCCCTTAGCAGCTACCGTCTCAGCGGTACTGCTAGCTGGGTCTGTAAGGCTCATAGTAGGCGCTTTAAGGGGTAGGGACTCCTCTAGGGGAGGGCGTGACGTACCGGTAAACAGGCACGTAGTCCTTGTGGGTAGCGCTTCAGGGGCCTTATCAGGGCTGGTAGCAGGGCTCACAGGCCTTGGGGGAGGGATCGTTAACGTGCCAGTGTTCATGTACGTACTGGGCCTCACACCCCACCGAGCGGTGTCGCTGTCAATGGCATGCATCCTGCCAGCAGCTATAACGTCGGTAGCTAGGCACGTAGCCGATGGCAGGGTAGTGTTCAACGTAGCTATACCACTAGCCGTAGGCGCCGTCCTAGGCGGGTGGGTAGGGCCTAGAGCAGCCATGAAGCTAAGCAGTAGGGCGCTAAGAACAGCTATAGGGATCATCATAGCAGCTGCCTCAGCCAGGATACTCATAGAGTCAGTGCTCACAGCCCTCACCTAGATGGCTTAGCTTTAGAGATATATCGCTAGCAACCCTACTAAGGAGGGTGCTGGAGTGGGGGTTGCCAGAGAGTTCAGGTCCTTCTTTAGGAGGGACCCGGGTGTCACCGCCTCAGCCCCCGGCAGGGTCGACTTCCTAAACACCCACCAGGACTACAAGGGCTTACCGGTTGTTGCTATAGGGATTAACTTAAGGGTGTTCACAGCTGTAGGGAGGTCTAGCAGCGGCGATGTAACTGTTGTCTCAGGTAACTTAATGGATGAAGGCTTACCGTGCATTGCTAGGTTTAACGCTAGGGATCCCTACCCTATTGAGGGCCGTAGCTTCAGCAGCTACGTTAAAGCTGTCGTAGCAGCGTTAATGAGGCAAGGTATTGAAGTAGGTGGTTTTAACGCATTCATTAGGGGCTACCTACCCATAGCTTCAGGGCTTGGAAGCAGTGCGGCACTAGCGGTGTCCCTCCTATGGGGCCTTAACGAGCTGTTCAGCCTTGGGTTAGGGAGGGTTGAGGTCGCCGAGATCGCGTATAGGGCTGAGCACGACGTTATGGGGATCCCATGCGGTAGGCTAGATCAGTACGCATCGGCATTCGGGGGGGTCTCCCTAATCAGGACTAGGCCCCCCTGCACCGTTGAAGAGCTTCCAAGGATTAACGGCTCGCTCACAGTGCTTGATACGGGGGTTAAGCACAGCACTGCCGAGATCCACCCTGTAAGGCAAGGGGAGCTCGCTGAGGCCCTCCAACTAATCCTGAGGGGGTGCAGCGACCCTGGGCTGAGGAGCAAGCTATCCAGTAACTACTGGGATGTGGCGTGGGAGGAGCTCAGCGAGGAGGAGCTTAAACCATACGTTAACGCCCTCCCGGGCAGGCTAGCTAGGAGGGTATTATTCACCCTACGCATGCATAGATCCACAGTACTAGCTGTTAGGGCGCTTAAGGGTGGCGTTACCAAGGACCTCGTTGATGAGGTTGCCGAGGTTATCGGTAGATCTATGAAGGACACCCTGAGTGAGGCTGGAGGCGGCGCTGACGCGCTGTTAAGGCTTGTAGGCGCTATAATGACGTACCAGCACAGGCTCCTCTCAGAGCTCTACGAGGTCAGCTCACCGATGCTTGATAGGCTTGTTGAGGTATCTCTTAAGGCGGGTGCCTACGGAGCTAAGCTATCCGGTGCAGGCCTCGGCGGGGCTGTAGTAGCTCTATCCCCTAACGCCGAGGTTGCTGAAGCGGTGGTTAGGGCTGGTGTAGGGGCTGGTGCTAGGGAGGGGTGGGTGGTTGAGGTTGACGAAGGTGTTAAGGTGCATTAGCTATGGGGGGCAGGCCCGTTATCGAGCTTAGATGGGACCCAACCCTGGGGGAGTGGGTCCTGGTTTCAGCGATTAGGGAGGAGAGGCCCTGGCACCCTAGGCATGCATGCCCCTTCTGCCCAGGGGGTGGGGAGACGGGGCGTGGGTGGGACGTGCTAATCATTGAGAACAGGTACCCAGTCCTTAAGCCAGACCCCCCGGAGCCATCCACGCACAACTTCTACGGCACCCAGAAATCCATTGGTAGGTGCTACGTAGTTATTGAGACCCCCGAGCACGGGCTCGACGATATCAGCGACCTACCGGTTGAACACATAGTTAAGGTGGTTAACGCTGTTAGGGGTAAGGTCGTGGAGGCCTCTAAGCAGGCCCGGGCTACTTACCTGCTGTGGTTTAGGAATAAGGGTGAGGAGGTAGGGGTTTCACTAACACATCCCCACAGCCAGGTATACGTAACCCCCTTCATACCATCTAAGGTTTTGAGGGAGCTTAGCAACTCCCTTAAGTACTGGAGGTCTACCGGTAGGTGCCTCTTCTGCACCATATTGAGGGCCGAGGTTAGCGACGACGTTAGGGTCGTGTTTAGAAACAGCAGCTGGGTTGCCTTCATACCGTTCTACGCCCACTGGCCCTTCGAGGTCCACATATACCCTAGAAGGCACGTACAGCTCCTAACCCAGCTAAGCAGGGGGGAGGTCAAGGGCTTCGCGGAGGCTTTAAAGACCGTTCTATGCGGGTTTAAGAATCTCTTTAGGAGGCCTATGCCGTACGTCTTCGCGCTGCATCAAGCACCCCTCAGGGGTAGCTACCCACACTACCACCT
Source organism: Desulfurococcales archaeon ex4484_204 (assembly GCA_002255065.1). Classification (GTDB taxonomy): domain Archaea; phylum Thermoproteota; class Thermoprotei_A; order Sulfolobales; family NBVN01; genus EX4484-204. The sequence continues at coordinate 9,382 of NJEF01000011.1, forward strand.
ACACCTAGAGATCTACGGGATGTTCAGGTCGACGGGCCTGCTTAAGTACGCGGGGGGCATGGAGCTAGGCGGCGGCAACTTCACCTACGACTCAACACCTGAGGCTAACGCTGAGCTTCTGAGGAGGGCTTTAAGTAGGTGTGCCTAGGAATAACGTTATTTCCCTTAACCCATGAGTACTTTGGTGATAGCTATGGATGTGGATGGAGGGTTATTTATGAACTCCTCGCGCGTAGCCTTACCGGGTGGTTGACGTGCTACCCCCGTACCTAAGGGTTGATTACAGGCTCGCTGAGAGGGTTATAGTCGACTTCATTAAGGAGTCGGTCGAGGAGGCAGGTGCTGAAGGCGTCGTTATAGGGCTTAGCGGCGGCGGTGACTCAGCAGTTGCTGCAGCATTAACCGTTAAGGCGTTAGGGCCTGGGAGGGTTAGAACCCTCTTCCTACCCGATAGGGAGAGCGATAAGCTCTCGCAGGTTATCGCCTATAAGGTCGCTGATAGGTTAGGGATTAGGTTCGATGTCATAGATATAACGGGGGTAGTCACGGAGTTCCTAAGCGCTCTAGGCTACGACTACCGCACAGCACCCAGGATCCCTAAGGGTAACATTAAGGTTAGGTCTAGGATGACCCTCCTCTACTCGGTAGCTAACTTCGAGAACAGGCTGGTTGTTGGGACTAGCGATAGGTCTGAGTGGCTCATAGGCTACTTCACTAAGTGGGGTGATGGGGCTGCGGACATATACCCGATAATAGGCCTGTATAAGACGCAGGTTAGGGAGTTCGCTAAGTACCTAGACCTCCCCATCGAGGTGGTCACTAGGCCCTCAACCCCTGACCTATGGCCCGGGCACACAGCCGAGGGGGAGCTAGGGGTAACCTACGACGTAATAGATGAGGTCCTCTATAGGGTGTTTGATGAAGGGGTGCTCCCGGACGTGGTACCTAAGGTTGCAGGGATCTCTAAGGATGTCGTTGACAGGGTTATGGAGCTCCATAGGAGGTCGGAGCATAAGAGGGTGCCTCTCAGAGCGCCGTTCAGGAGCTTCATCCAGCTTAGGAGGGAGGGGGTAGCGGTTCGAGGGAGCCGCTACACCTCCTAGGGCGGTGGAGGATACATTTTTGAGGGGGTCGCTGTACTAATACTAGGTTGATGCCTTCTGTCCGAGCATAAGGGTTTATGGCAGGAGATCTCTAGGTTACTGATTAGGTATGGTAGGGGGGTGGTTGTTGCTGTAGAGCTGATCATAGTTGTCTCTGTCACCGCCCTCATAGTTCTAACGACGTACTACCTCGCTAGGGATATAAGGGCTGCGTGCGTGTTCGGGAGCACCGCTGAGCTACAGCTAATAATGAACGATATATTCCTGTTAATAGTGTATGCGGAGTTGATTAGAAGCATACTCGTTGCGTATAGGAGGCCCGAGATGTACTTAGTAGGTATAGCTGAGGTGGGCTTCGTGATCACTGTTAGGGAGGTGCTGGCCTCAGTGATATCCAGGACGACCATGGACTTAGCCCTAGCATCAGCATCGAGCCTGATCTTAGCCATCGTCCTCTGGATCCTCTACAAGAAGGTCCTACCGCATAAGAGGGGCTCCAAGGAGAGCGTTAAATAGGGCCTCTACATATCCACCGCTGTTAAAGGGCACCAGCTTCTAAGCTGAGGTGCAGGGGCTGCGTCGACCTCCCCAAGGATAGGGCTTTTCAAGGAGATTAGCGATGCCGGGGCCTTAGTGTAGGTCTAAACATTTTTTCAAAACGTAAGAGCTGTCCCTAATGTAGAATCTTAAAGGTTCTTCCAAGTCCTTATTAACCCCGATGCGTTGAGACCTAGCTATGGAGCCCTTTGGAACGCTTGAGTACTCCTCTATCGTTATAGGTGATGAGGGTTCGTATACAGGGAGCCCGTTAAGCTCCTTAGTTATCGATAGGGCCTTAGATAGCCTCCCAGGACCTCTAGCTAGCTCTACAACCTTCCTAACCCCTCTTAAAGCCTTCATAACCTCGACACCCTCAACAGGTCTTAAAGCCCTAATCAATACGGCACCCACCCCGCCAGCTCCATGAGCTACTACGTTGAAGAGCCAGTTCCCGTGCACGCCGTATATTAGGGCGATCCCTACATCCCCGCACAGCATCCTAGCTATCCTCCCACCCCTCCTAGCCCTCGAGGCCGGGTCCTCCGCGCCGTAGTACGCCTCCGCCTCAACAATAACTCCCGCTAGCCTAACCCCCCTAAACCTCCTAACGAGGAGCTTCCCTAGCAACGACTCAGCTACCTCAGCAGGGTCCCTCAGGTAGAAACCCCTCGGTAACGGGTTAGAGCTCACAGCGGCCACCCCTACCCCTAAGCGCTCCTCACATCGTTAACCCCTAAGGCGGTATAGCTTTTACGTTAAACCCGAAGGGGTAGCTACCTTAAAATGTGCTTCAAGGGCTTGGGGCAAGCGCTAGAAGGCTGTTAAGGCCTGTAACAACTAACTTAGGGCTAGATAGGTAGGTTGCCAGACCTTACTGCCCGCTAGGAGGTCCTGTATTTAGGTGGCTTTCCATGATTATAACAGGCAGCGAAGGGGGTAGCGTAGAGGCGTAGGCCCTCGCTACCGCCTTAACACTTAGGGGAACTGTTTCAGTAATTGAGGGGCTCTTCACGTTAAACTTCGCTCCTTAATTAGGTACCGCTGATTGAAATATTTTACCTACCCCGCCGTAGTTAGAGTTTTGGTGGTTGCGTGAGTAGCGGCCAGTACCCGCTAGAGAGGTTTATGGCTTTCGACAGCATCTACTCCTTCGCACCGCACCCCAGCGGTGACTCGGTTGCTGTAGGTATTAACACGTCGGGGCAGGTTAACGTATGGCTCTACAGCCTTAAGGGGTTGCCGAGGAGGTTAACGCCGTTCACTGAGAGGAGGGCGGTGCCGGTGTCGTGGGACCTCAGCGGCTTAAAGCTCCTCTTCACCACCGACTACCAGGGTGATGAAGCGTGGCAGCTCCACCTATACGAGGAGGGCTCCGGGTGGTTTAAGGACTTAGTGTTTGAGGAGGGTGTTACACACGTAGTTAGTAGGAGGTGCTGGTCCCCTAACGGGGAGTTAGCGTTCATGGCTAATAGGGAGGATAGGGGTAGGTTTGACCTATACATCCACGACCCCGTAACTGGTAGGGAGGTGTTCGTAGTTAAGGGTTTTGGGGGGTACCAGAAGCCGGTGTGGTTCTCCAACGCCCTCCTCCTAGAGGATCTGAGGGCCCATGAAGACACAACGATATACGTGGTCGACGTTAAGAGGGGGTCGGTAACGGAGCTAACACCGCATAGGGGTGAAGCGGTCTTCGACCCGATCGGTGAGTGGGGGAACGGGTTCTTCATGCTCACCGACGAAGGCTTAGAGCACGCAACGCTAGCCTATCGGTTAACGTTGAGGGGTACTCGAAGCTCTACGCACTAAGCCTCGAGGTCTTCAGGGTTAGGGAGGTTTGGAGCCCTGGAGGTGTTGTGTACGGTATCGCAGCTGCTAGGGGTAGGGACGTATTCTACGTGTTGCTAACGAAGCCCTCGAGGCCCATGGATATCTACAGGGTTGACTTAGAGGGGGGAGGGGTGGTTAGGGTTACGGACACCTTCTACGGTAGGGTTCCCGATGAGGTGCTGGTAAGGCCTGAGTCAGTGTGGTATGAAAGCTTCGACGGCAGGAAGATCCACGCATTCATCTACAGGCCCAGGTCTGAGGGCAGGGTCCCCGTCCTCGTGGTCCTCCATGGAGGGCCTGAGTCCCAGAGCAGGCCCTACTACTCAGCGCTAACCCAGTACCTAGTTAGTAGGGGTGTAGCTGTATGTTACCCGAACTTCAGGGGTTCCAGCGGCTACGGAAAGTCCTTCCAGAAGCTTATTAGGAGGGATTGGGGCGGTGGGGAGCTAAGGGATGTCGAGCACCTAGTTAAGTACCTCCTCAGCCAGCCGTGGGTGGATCCCGGCAGGCTAGGGGTGTTCGGGGGAGCTTCGGGGGCTTCCTAACCCTGTCCTGCATCACCAGGCACCCGAAGTACTGGAGAGTTGCCGCTGAGTGGTTCGGGCCATCAAACCTCGTAACGTTCACTAAGACGGTTCCCCCCTACTGGAGGAGGTACATGAGGGAGTGGGTAGGGGACCCGAGCGATCCCAGCGACATAAAGATGCTTGAGGAGAGGTCACCGATAAAGTACATAGGCAACGTTAGGAGCCCACTCCTAGTAGTTCAAGGGGCTAGGGACATAAGGGTTGTTAAGCAGGAGTCGGACCAGGTGGTTAACGAGCTGAGGAGGAGGGGTGTCGAGGTGAAGTACATAGTGTTCGAGGACGAGGGCCACGGGTTCAGCAAGGAGAGGAACTACAAGAAGGCGTTAAAGGAGACAGCGGAATTCATACTTAAACACCTAGCAGGGCGCGCGGTAACTAAGATTGTATAAGGCTAAGGATGTAGGGACTCCATGGGTAAGTGGGGCCCGTTTAGGGGATCGCTAACCCTAAACACCAGGAACCCTTGAGATCGTTAACTGCTACTTAGAACCCTAAAGCTTAAAATAGCCACATCATTATAACGTCTTGTTTGGTAGCCATGGGGAAGGCTTTAGCGGTAGTTGTTGCGGTGGTTGTAGGGGTGGCTGTAGCGGGAGCCTTAATGTACGTGTTCTTCGTGCTGTGGCCGACCCTAACCACGTTAATACCTACAGACACTACAACACCTGCACCACCCACTACAGCATCGCAGGTAGTTACTACGCCGCCCCCCAAGCCCTCAACAACTACATCAGCAACTACTACCGCGGTAGCCACTACTGAGTCGGTTACCGCTTCAACGGTCACTACACATAGGTCAGCCACTACTAAGCCCTCAACCACTAAGCCAGTAACTGAGAGAACTCCGGTAACTACTCCAGCAACGTCCGTGACCCAAGCAACTACGTCGTTAACGTCCCCAGTAGTTACTACCTCGGTAACGACTACCGTAGTGACTA
>NJEF01000094.1 GCA_002255065.1 Desulfurococcales archaeon ex4484_204
TGATAGGTGTTGAGCTGGTTAGCGATGTAGGTAGGAAGACACCAGCAGTTAAGGAGGCGTTGGAGGTTAGGGAGAGGATGAGGGAGAAGGGCTTCCTAATAGGTCTAGGAGGGGCCTACGGTTCAACGTTAAGGATAGAGCCCCCGCTACTCATTAGTAAGGAGCAGATAGATAAGGCCCTAACAGCTCTTAACGAGGTGTTAAGGGAGGTTAGGTAGCCCCCTAAACCTCTAAGCATGTAGTAACGTGCTAGAGGGCCTGTCCGTGAGGGTTGCCTTCATAACCCTGGGCCAGAGCCCTAGAGACGATATAATGGTAGATATAAAGCCCTACCTTGAGGAGGTGGAGTGTGTGGAGTACGGTGCTTTAGACGGTCTCCCCCTAAACCGCGTAGTTAAGGAGTTTAGCCCCCTACCCAACGAGGTCTCCTACGTCTCTAGGTTAAGGGACGGTACCGAGGTGGTCCTGTCTAAGAGTAAGATATCGGTGAGGCTTCAAAGCCTAGTCTCCCTAGTAGAGGGCTCTGTTGATTTAATAGTGATCCTCTGTACAGGTGACTTTAACCTATCTTCAAGGACACCGATAATATACCCCTCAGTAGAGCTGGTAAGGGCTGTAAGGAAGCTCTCGCCGTCTAGTATTGGTGTGATAGTGCCTCTAAGCTCGCAAGTCGTCATGGCTAGGAACAGGTGGGGCGGTATAGCTAGTATTGCCGGTATTGAGGTCTGGTCTCCGTACACGGGGAGTGCTGAAGACCTTGCTAACTCAGCTCTAAGGCTTAGACACGCAGACATCATAGTTATGGACTGCCTAGGGTATTCGTTAAAGCATAAGGAGGTAGTCAGGGAGGTGTCGGGGAGGAGGACAATCGTACCGAGGGAGGTAGTGGTTAGTGCGATTAAGGAAGCACTTATTTACTCTATTAAGGAGCGGAGGGCTCAGCAGTAACATTTATAAACATTAATTAACGAAAAGTATTTTTGTACTCCCATCATATTCTCTTGAATTAGAGAGTAGGGTGATGTGCTTGAAGTTAACCTACATAATCGTGGGCGTCGTTCTCGTCATAGTTATCGTAGCGGGTGTTGCAGCGTACTACACGTTAGGGGTTCCTAAGGGTGAGGAGGTAATAAAGATAGGGGGTGTAGGGCCTCTATCAGCACCCGGCGCCTCAATTCAGGGTGTAGAACTTAAGAAGGGTATTGAGATAGCTGTTGAAATGGTTAATAAGGAGGGAGGTATTGGCGGTAAGAAGGTCAAGCTGATCTTCGAGGACACCCAGGGGATCCCTGAGAAGGGCACCGCAGCCATGGAGAAGCTGATAATGAAGGATAAGGTCGTTGCTGTTGTTGGCGAGTACCACAGCTCCGTATTCCTCGCTGAGATAGAGGTTGCCCATAAGTACGGTATCCCGATAATCGATGCCTCAGCCTGGAGCGCTAAAATACGTGAGAAGCATTATAAAGAGGTCTTCGCCACAGCGCCCTGCACCTCGCTGAACGCAGAGCACGAGGCTAGGTTCATAGTGAATTCAGGGTTTAAGAACGTCTTAATACTTGCCGAGGACACCGACTACGGCATGGACATGGCTAAGGACTTAACAAACTCTCTTAAGAGGCTGGGGTTTAAGGGTAAGGTAGTGTCCGAGGTCGTTTCAAGGACTGCTAAGGATTACAGCCCAACGCTACTAAAGTATAAGGGTAGCCCAACCCCGCCGGACATAATAGTGATCGCGGTAACCCCGCCGGGAGGCTTCCTAATAATTAAGCAGGCCTACGAGATAGGTCTAATACCTGACATAGCCCTCGCATACGTAGGAACCCACATACATAGTCTTCAACGGGTTCGATGCTGCGTGGGCCCTCCTTAAGGCGATAGAGAAGGCGGGCTCCACAGACCCTAAAGCCATAATTAACGCCCTTGAGGGTATAGTGCTGGAGGGCACTAGAGGAACGATTAAGTTCTCGAAGCAGACGGAGCCAGCCTTCTACTACCACCAGTGGCTCGAGGTCCCCGTCCTCACGTGCCAGTATAAGGAGGTTAACCAGAAGACCACGGAGGCCGACATAATATTCCCGCCGAGCTACGCCACCGGGAGCTTAGCTAAACCATAAGTTTTTCCCAAACAAAACGTTTCACCGGATGACGTGACAGTATTTGAGGTTAAGGACGGTAAAGGAGGGGTAGGTAATGGGTGTAGTGCTTCCAATAGTTGAGAACTTGATAACAGGCCTGATAATGGGTTCCTTCTACGCCTTAATGGCTGTAGGCCTTACGCTGATATTCGGTGTTATGAGGATAGTTAACTTCGCTCACGGGGAGTTCTATATGCTCGGAGGGTACATACTCTACTACCTCGTTACCCTGCTAGGCATTAACAACTTCGTTGCCCTACCGATAGTTATGGGCGCTATGTTTGTATTCGGCATGGCGGTTGAGAGGAGCCTGCTAAGACCTATAATAACTGAGGGCTTAGGGCATGAGTACTCAATAATAATAACGTTCGGCTTATCCCTCTTCCTAGTTAACTTCGCCATAGCTTTCTTCGGCCCTGAATATAAGACCCCTCCCCCCTACATACCCACCTACAGGATAGCTCTAGGACCTATATCCATAAGTGGCGATAGGTTGCTCGTAGCCACGTTAGCCGCCGTAATACTAGTCCTTACGTACCTGGTGATAGCTAAGACTAAGATAGGGCTCGCTATGAGGGCTACCGCGCAGAATAAAGAGGGGGCTATGCTATGCGGTATGGACGTCTACAAGGTGAGCATGTTCACTATGGGCCTAGCCTCAGCGCTAGCTGGGGCGTCAGGCGCCCTCCTCTCCACCATACTGTTGCTAGAGCCTCAGGCAGGCCTCATACCAGCGATTAAGAGCTACGTAGTTATAGCCCTCGGGGGCATGGGCTCCATAGCTGGTGCCGTAGCCGGTAGCGTGATACTGGGCATCATAGAGAGCCTGGGAACCGTTTTAATATCAGCTGCCTACAGGGACGCCTACAGCTTCCTAGTCCTAATACTGGTACTGCTCATCAGGCCTGAAGGGCTCTTCGGCGTCAGAGTTAGGGAGGTGTAGCTATGTTTAGGCAGCCCTTAAGCCCTAAGGGGTTCCTTACGCTACTAGCTATAGTTGCTCTGCTCTCCCTACCATTCATAATAAGGCACGAGTACTGGATTTACGTACTAACAATAGGTTTCTACTACGCTATCCTAGCGTCTACGTGGAACGTCATGGCAGGCTACCTAGGAAGGGTGTCCTTCGCTCACGCAGCATTCGCAGCTATCGGCGCGTACGCCTCAGCCCTCTCCGTCCTCCACCTAAAGGTGCACCCGGTGCTGGGTATGGCTATAGGCACGGTGGCCGGTGCCGTCTTCAGCTTCTTCATAGGCTACTTAAGCCTCAGGTTAAGGGGGGTCTACTTCACCCTGTCAACGCTGGCGTTCGCAGAGATATTCAGGATAATAGTTACGGTTGAGTACGAGTACACCAGGGGGAGCTTAGGGCTTGAAACGGAGCACCTAATAGTGACGATGTCGTACATCCCATACTACTACGTAGCCCTCGCCCTCCTCCTAGGAACGGTGTTCTCTACGTACCTAATCCTCAACTCCGCCTTCGGCTTAAAGATCATGGCTGTAGGTAATAGCGAGGAGGCCGCTGAGGCCATAGGGATTGACTCAGCTAAGGTTAAGGTGGTTACGTTCCTCTACGTATCGGCGCTAACATCGCTAGCAGGGGCCTTCTACGGGCACTTCATAGGCCTAGTATCCCCTGAGGTAGGTGCTTTCGACCAGCTAGCCCTAATAATAGCTATGACGGTTGTTGGGGGTATGGGCACCCTCCCGGGACCCGTGATAGGTGCCCTACTCCTAGAGTTCTTCTCCGAGTACCTCAGGGAGTTCGGCATATTCAGGCTCCTAATATTTGCTGGGTTAATCATAGTGACAGTGAGGTTCTTTAGGCGTGGATTGTATGGAACATTGAAGGAGAGGCTTATTTCAGTGGGGGGGTCGCCTTGAAGACCGTGCTTAGGGCTCAATCAGTAACCAAGTCCTTCGGGGGGCTGGTAGCTGTAAGGAATTTCAGTATGGAGGTTGGCGAGGGTGAGATAGTTGGTTTAATAGGGCCTAACGGGGCTGGTAAGACCACCTTCCTAAACGTTGTTACCGGGTTCCTTAAACCGGACAGCGGTAGGGTGTTCTTCATGGGCGAGGACATAACGGGTTTACCGCCACATAAGATATGTATTAAGGGGGTCGCCAGGACGTTCCAGCTTATTAAGCCCTTCTCTAAGATGACTATTCTCGACGCTATAGCGGCTGGTGCTTTAGTGAGGGTTAGGAGTAAGGTAGAGGCTTACAGGAGGGCCCAGGAAATCATAGAGTTCCTAAGGTTGAGGAACCCCGAGAGGCTGTGCGGTTCCCTAAACGTCGTTGAGGAGAAGCTCGTTGAGCTAGGCAGGGCGTTAGCAACTAAGCCTAAGCTACTGCTACTAGACGAGATAGCTGCGGGTTTAAGGCCTAGTGAGATTGAGGAGATGAAGAAGACCCTTAAGCTCATTAGGGACGAGTTCGGGCTCTCCCTAGTAGTTGTTGAGCACGTAATGCCGCTAGTCATGGGTGTAAGCGATAGGGTGGTTGTAATGAGTTCGGGCTCTAAGATCGCTGAGGGGAGGCCCGAGGAGGTTGCGAGCAACCCAAAGGTCATAACCATATACCTAGGGGAGAGAAGGGGGAGGGCGAGGGGTTAGGGTATGGAGCCTCTTTTAGAGGTTAAGGACCTGGATGTTGCCTACGGTAAGATACAGGTGTTGTGGGGTGTGTCCTTTAAGGTCTATAAAGGTGAGGTAGTAGCTCTAGTAGGCTCTAACGGTGCTGGTAAGACAACCACGTTAAAGACCATAATGGGCTTAATTAAGCCGGTTAAAGGGGCTGTGCTGTTTGAGGGTAGGAGGATAGATGGCTTACCGACTCACTCAATAGTTAAGATGGGGGTGACCTTAGTGCCTGAGGGCAGGCAGCTGTTCCCGGAACTCTCAGTTTACGACCACCTCATTGCCGGTGCGTACCTCCTAAAGGATAAGGACGTTATTAGGGAGAGGCTAGAGTTCGTCTACGACCTCTTCCCGGTTCTTAAGGAGAGGAGGAGCCAGAAGGCGGGGACCCTCAGCGGCGGGGAGCAGCAGATGCTAGCTATAGGTAGGGCCCTCATGTCCATGCCTAAGCTCATGATGTTCGATGAACCCAGCCTAGGGCTGGCACCCAAGCTCGTTGACGCTATCCTAGACACCATAGCTAGGCTTAGGTACGAGGGAATAACCATACTCCTCGTGGAGCAGAACGTTAGGGCAGCTCTTGAGATATCGGATAGGGGGTACGTAATAGAGAACGGTAGGATCATTCTGGAGGGGAAGTCGAGCGAGTTACTGGAGAGTGAGAGGGTTAAGAAGGCGTACCTAGCTATCTAGGCAACATGCATTTAGGGTTAGCCTTAATTACGCCCTACACGTATGGCTCGCGGTGTCCAGGTTGAGGATGGGCCTGGAGTGCGTGACCTGCTTTATTAGGCAGGCCGTTAAGGCCTCTAGAGCTGCAGGGGCTGTTAGGGAGGCTACTGAGAGGGCTGTTAGGGAGGTCATGAGGGTTCTCTTAAGGGAGGGGTGGGATAGGTCCCCGCCGGAGGTTGCTAGGCCTGTGTACAGAGCTATAAGGTCAGCACTAGGTGTTAACGACCCGTACAGGGAGGTTAAGAGGCGCAGCAACGAGGAGATGATGGCCCTCTACCCAAGGCTTAAGGAGGTTGTTAGGAGGGCTAGCGACCCCCTGGAAGCCGCTGTTAGGGTAGCAATAGCTGGGAACGTAATCGATTACGCTGCCCTAGAGACATACGACGTCATGGGGACAGTTGAGGAGGTCTTTAGGAAGGACTTCGCGATCAACGACTACTGGGAGCTCTCTGAAGCCGTTAGGGGGGCTGATAAGTTGCTCTACTTCGCTGACAACGCTGGGGAGATAGTTGCTGATAAGCTGCTGATAGAGACCATGATCAGGGTTAGGGGGAGGCCCTTCACCAGGGTTACCTTCGTTGTTAAGGGGGGCCCTATAATAAACGATGCAACGGTC
>NJEF01000012.1 GCA_002255065.1 Desulfurococcales archaeon ex4484_204
TTACGGTGTCGACGACGCCTCCATCAACCACTACACCCTCAGCTACGCCGTCAACAACGACCCCCGTAACAACTACCGTAGCGACCACTACCGAGACAACCACTAGCCCTGAGGTAACTACCAGCACCCCATCGCTTGAGGAGATCAGGCTGGTTACCATGAAGACCTTCAGGGACGTCTTAAGCAACTTCAGGCACGGGGTTACGGTAGTTAGGACCACGTATGAGGGCGAGCTCACAGAGGCGGCAATGTCGTTCACCGTAACGGGGACTGAGGAGGTTTCAGGGATTAAGTGCTGGGCAGTCGATATAGTGTTAAGCAGTGCTGAGACAGGGAACCAGACTGTTAAGGCGTGGGTAGGCATCGATGACGGGAAGATCTATAGGTTGTCCATACCTGGCCAGGGAGTGCTCGAATACCCGCAGTCAGACAGCATAGGGCAGATGCTCCTAGCAGGCGTTCTAGCACCGTTCACAATGTTTCAGGGCAGCATAGAGGAGACAGAGCTTAAAGTAACCACGGAGGGCATAGTCTCCATTAAGGGGTGGAACGTCCTCGACTCGGGGAGGACGACAGTCACTATAAGCGGTAGGGATTACAGCGCGTACTACGCTAAGGCGTCGTCAACGAGCCCCGAATTAGGGGTTCAGGAGGTTGAGTTCACACTCGCTAACCTCTTAAAGGATAGGTGGTACGTCGTCTACGTAGCGTGGGTTGATAACGAGGGGAACACAGGGGAGATAGAGCTAACTGAGCTGGAGCCCGCTACGTAGGGCTGCCTGCAGCTACCCGTAAACAACGCCTTTTTCAAGCTTAACTTTATGAGCTACCCCCGCAGTTCTTAAGGGGTGGTTGAGTGGGGTACGTTGCGAGGGCTACCCTAAACGGCTCCTACCCCAGGTACCCGGGGGTTGCTAGGCTGTATAGCAGGCTAGCCTCAGGAAAGCTCAGCGAGGATGGGTTCGGTAGGGAGATCCTTAAGTACGTTAGGAAGTTGTTCACCCAGCTTAAGGCATCGGGCGTGGAGTTCTTCACCGATGGGATGTTTAGGTGGGACGACATATTCAACCCGCTGATAAGGTTTGTTAGGGGTGTTGAGGTCGACGGGCTAACCAGGTTCTACGACAACAACTTCTTCTTTAGGTCCCCGGTAGTTAGGGGTAGGTTAGGGCTTAGGGAGGGCTGCCCAATACCTACCTGGTTCAGGGAATCCTTAAGGGTTGCTACCGAGGTGTTCGGCGACGGCTCCACGTTGAAGCAGCCGTTGCCAGGCCCTATAACGCTGGCGACTAACAGCGTTGACGAGTTCTACAGGGACCCCGCTACGTTAGTTCATGAGTGGGGGTCAGAGGTCCTTGAACCCCTAATTAACGAGCTGGTTAGGGCTGGGTGCAGGGTTGTCGAGCTCCACGAACCCTCCCTAACCTGGGGTGGCGTTAAGCAGGCGGTGCTGAGCTCGGGTGTTAAGGTGTTGGTAAAGATCATCGAGTCCGTTAAGGCAGACGTATGGGTTCTAACGTACTTCAAACCAGTTAGTAGGTTTAGGAGGTACTTCAGCGAGCTATCCAGGGCCGTGATCGGTGTAGACCTCGCCGCTAATAGGGGGAGGGGTTACTTAAGGCTGATTAAGGAGTGCGGGGTTGGGAGGGTCATGCTTGGAGCAGTGGACTCCAGGAACACGTTAATGGAGGGTGTTAAGGAGGTGGTTAGGGAGGTTAGGGCTGCTTTAAGGGCCGGAGCTACGGAGGTCTACGTAGGTAATAACGCCCCAATGGACTTCATACCCGAGGTAGTAGCTTCTAGGAAGGTTAAGCTGCTAGGTAGGGTTGCTAGGTATTTAAGGGGTGGTTGAGGTGGCTTCATGGGCTGAGGTAGAGCTCCCGGTACTGCCCACCACCGTCATAGGTTCGTACCCCAGGCCTAAGTGGCTCAGGGACTTCATCAACAGGTTCAGGGCCGGCAGGGTTAGCTGGAAGCAGTTAGCTGAGGCCTTCGACGACGCGGTAGTAGCTGTTGTTAGGGATCAGGAGGTAGCAGGTGTTGACATACCGAGCGATGGGGAGATGAGGAGGGATGAAATGGTTGAGTACTTCGCTGAGGGGATAGGTGGCTTCAAGTTCTACGGCCCCGTTAGGGTGTGGGGCAATAACTACTTCAGGAAGCCCGCCGTGGTCTCTAGGGTAGAGTATAGGGAGCCCATAGTCGTTAAGGAGTACCTACACCTTAGGGGGGTCGCTAGGGCTAGGGTGGTTAAGGTAACGATAACGGGTCCCTACACCATAGCTGACTGGTCCTACAACGAGTACTACAGCAGTAAGGAGGATCTAGCATTCGACCTAGCCAAGGTAGTTAACTCAGAGATTAAGAAGCTCGAGGAGGCGGGGGCCCTGTACGTCCAGGTCGATGAACCGGCCCTAACCACCCACCCTGAGGAGATGGAGTGGGCTGTTGAAGCGGTTAACAGGGCTGTTGAGGGGGTCAACATTAAGGTGGGGCTCCACGTATGCTACAGCAACTACGAGGTCTTAAGGCCCTACTACGACAGGCTTAACGTTAGCCAGCTAGCCCTGGAGTTCGCTAATAGGGGCTTTAGAGGGCTCAGGGTTCTTAGGGGGCTTAACAAGGAGCTGGGCTTCGGCGTCGTTAACGTCCATAGCAGGAGGGTTGAGACACCTGAGGAGGTCGCTAGGGCTATAGGTAAGGTCATGAGGTATGTAAGGCCCGAGTGCCTGTACATAAACCCGGACTGCGGGCTTAAACTCCTACCTAGGGGGGTGGCTAAGGAGAAGCTCAGGGTAATGGTTGAGGGCGTTAAGATCGTTAGGGGGAGGTTGAGGAGGAGGGGTATTGAGAAGGTGGTGCTAAGGAGGGGGACTACGTGTGAGTAAGGGCTTCAGGGAGCTATCGTGGGCACCTATAATGAAGTACTTCATAAGGATCGAGGAGGCGGTTAAGGAGTTTAAGGGGGGTGTAGTGAACCTAGCCAGCGGGTCCCCGGATGTGGTGCCGAGGCCTGAGGAGGTTATGGACGCTATCTCCGATGTTGCAAGCAGGTACTGGGGTGAGGTAGTGTCATACCCGCCGCCGGGGGGTCCTAGAAGGCTTAGGGATGAGGTTAGAGCGTACCTAGCTAGCCAGGGTGTTGACCTAGGGGGCATGGACCTGCTGGTGTTCAGTGGCTCCATGCATGCGTTAAACGTCCTCTCACTAGCCCTCATACGTGCAGGTGACTTGATCGCCTCAGAAAACCCGACGTTCACGGACTCCCTAATCCCTATGAAGCTCCACGGAGCCTCGGTAAGGCCTATAGCTCTAACCCCTAGCGGGCTGGAGGGCCTAGCTAGGGGTGTTGAAGGCGTTAAAGCCCTCTACGTAGTCCCTACAGCTAACAACCCGACCGGCATGACCTACAGCGCTGAGGCCAGGTCCGAGATAGCCGAGCTATCAAGCGAGCACGACTTCCTGGTCATTGAGGACGACCCCTACAGGGCGTTAGCAAGTACCCCGCCGCCACCCATAGTTAACTACTGCAGGGCACATACCTGCGTTTACGTAGGGTCGTTCAGCAAGGTCCTGGCCCCGGGGTTCAGGGTTGCCTACGCGGCAGTGCCTAGGGAGCTCTCCGAAGTAGTTATGAAGGCTAGTGAGGTGAGCCTAGCCCTAAGCTCCCTAGCATCCCTAGTCATCTACGCCCTCCTAAGGAAGGGCTTAGTTGCTAGGTATGCCGCAGAGGGTAGGAGGAGGTGTGAGTTAAGGCTTAAAGCCCTAGTGGATGCTTTAAGGGACTACATGCCCTACGCAGCCCTGTGGGCCGAGCCTAGAGGGGGCTTCTACGCATTCATTAAGGTTCCGGGGGTGAACATGGATAAGGTGCTGGACGAGGCCTTAAGGAGGGGGGTATCCTACGTACCTGGCCCAGCGTTCTACCTAGATAGCCCGGATCTAAGCACCGCTAGGTTAAGCATCGCTAAAACCCGTGAGGACGACATAGTTAGAGGCGTTAAAGCGCTGTCGGAGGCCGTTAAGTCCGTAGCACCAGGACCTATAACGTGATGTAGGGGTTAAGGTGCCGCTACAGCGAAGCGCTTCGCAGGTAACGTAGAATAGTATCGTTCAATACATGGAGCTATGGATGAGGTGGGGAGCTCTTAAGTACTCAAAGGGAAAGGTTTTAATGCTCTGAAGACCAATCCAAACCGTCTGGAGATGCTGTTATGAAGGATCTTGCTAGCCTGGTAGGTGTTCTTAAGGGGCTAGCCCTAAGGGCTAGGGAGGATGTAAGGTCTAATAAGGCCTTAATCAGGTTCGTAGCCGACGCCTTAAGTAAGGTGTACAGGGCTGCACTGCAGCACGGCGACTCAGCAGCTGCATCATCATCCCTGGAGATCATGAAGTCCCTGCTACGCGATGTTAGCGATGAGTTAGGGAGGGATGCAGAGCTTAAACCCCTGTTAGCGACGCTCAACATAGTGCTTGCTGAGTCCCTAGCTAGCGGAGGCGACTTAGAGAGGTCGAAGAAGTTCCTAGAAAGTGCCTACAGCATGATTGACAGCCTTCCAAACCCCATTAAAGCCCTTAGCTACATAGACCTAGCGACGATAGCTCTCAAGCTAGGCGAGCCATCCAGGGCTAAGGACCTAGTTAGTATGGCTAGGGATGAAGCCCTAAGCTATAGGCCAGCAAGCCCTCAAGGATTCGTTGAGAGGATCTCGGTGCTTACAGCCCTAGTTAGCTTAGCTGTTAGAGCAGGTATTGAGGGGGAAGCGCTAAGCATAGCTAGGACCATAGTTAATGAGGTGACCTCCTACGGTGATGAAACCCCAACCAAGTCTATTGAGGATGCCGCTGAGGCCGTAGCTCTGGTTAAGTCCATAGAGGGCTCGGGGGAGCTTGCCGACACGCTCATGAGGTTCGTTAATGAGAAGAGGGTTCTGGACTACTACCTACCCGTGATAGAGGTCTTCAGCAGGGAGGGCATCCTGAGGAGGGAGGTTGCCGAAGGGTTACTAAAAACGCTGGCAGCATACCTAGACAGCATAGAGGTTGTGGGTAACGACGCCTCAGCCGTGTTCACGGTAATGAACAGGTACTTCTATAAGGCTGTGATCGCTAGGGTTGCGTGCAGGGCAGGCCTTACAGACCTAGCTAGGGATGTTAGTAGAGCTGTCCTAGCAGAGGTCAGCACCTTAATAAGGATAACACCTAAGGACAGCGTTCAGGACGCCTACGCATTAGTCCTCCCAGTAGCCCCCCAGCTCCCGGTAATCGCTGAGTACCTAATTAAGGCTGGGTGCAGAGATGTTGGTGAGGAGCTCCTTAAGAAGGCGATGGAGCTAGCTGGTAGGGCGGTGCTCGAAGGCCCCCTAGCTACATCGCTTGGCAGGGAGTTCATTGAGACACACAGGTACCTAACCTACGTCGGTGTTGTAAGGGCGGCATCGTCAGCGTCAATGAAGGACCTCGTAAATGAGGCGCTGGGCAGGATAGACAGGGATGAGTACTTAGCCCTAGCCATAGGGCAGGTACTAGCAGAAAATGCCTAGTTATTACCTCCTACAACGGGCGTGAGCTACGTGCTAAACCCAGCCCGCAGCCCCTAGCTCTTTACACGCCCTTCTTTAAAGGTTGCTTCTAAACCTAGCCCTCCTCTCTATGTACTCAACCATGTCGGATATCATTACCTTAGCGGTTCTCCAGGCAGGGCCTGCAGGCCCTGAAAGCGTTATGACCTCACCTCCCTCTACGTAGATCTCTATGCAATTGTGGGTACTGGGGGTTCTCAGCAGCTGTGAATTCCCGCAAACCTTTAGTGGGGCTACCCTGAAGACCTCCCTATCGATTAAGGCTTCAGCAACGTACCTAACCCTGCACCCCTCCCTAACAGCGCTCCTAACCCCTCCCTCATCAACACCCCTCAAGGACACCCTCTCAACGTTGTGAATACCCACGTCCCTACCAAGCACTGACGCAAGAATTGCTAGCTTAGCAGCTGGGTCCCAGCCATCCACATCCACGCTCGGGTCGGGCTCAGCGTAGCCCTCCCTAACAGCCCTCCCTAACGCCTCCCTAAAGGACATACCTGACTCAACCAGGGATAGGATGTAGTTAGTTGTGGAGTTCAGGATCGCTCTAAAACCAGCTACCTCCCTACCCCTAAGCCCCCTTACTAAGTCGGTGAACGGGGTTCCAGCAGCTACCGTAGCTCTAAAGCCTACGTAAACACCCCTCCTCTCAGCGTAATCCATGAACCCCCTGAACCCCCTAGCGAGAACTGTCTTATCAGCCGTTACTATGGATACCCCGCGCTCAACGAGCTCCCTGAACATCGACTCATTAGGCTCCCCGGTCACGTAGCTAGGCGGTAACGCTACGAAGGCGAGGTTAGGGCTTGTAGAGCTGAGGAGGTCCCCTAACCCCATACCCTCCCTAAACGATGGGTGCTCATCGAGCTTAAGTCCTGAGCTAGCTAGCCGGTGTAGGGCGTTGAGGTCCCTAGCCCCCCTAACGACGACCCCTCCTCTAGACGATAGAGCTCCTAAGACCCTAACCCCCAACCTACTGCCTACGTTACCTAGCTCTACAGTTAGAGCCCTACCAACACTCCCGAAGCCTACGATAACGACCCCCACGTTCACGGAGCTTCCCTAAGCAAGGTGCTGCGGGTAGTTAATAGCCCTTAGGCCTTACTCCTCAACCCCTGCAGCGTACTTGAAGTAGTACCCAGGCCCCTTCCTACTACCGAACGATTCAAGCCCTTCCTCGCGGAGCTTCCT
Organism: Desulfurococcales archaeon ex4484_204; assembly: GCA_002255065.1. Lineage (GTDB taxonomy): Archaea > Thermoproteota > Thermoprotei_A > Sulfolobales > NBVN01 > EX4484-204. The sequence continues at coordinate 6,774 of NJEF01000012.1, forward strand.
CCTCAACGACTCAGCCTCATCCCTACCGATCTCGCCTACCCTCTCCAGGTAATCTATGACCTCCTCGGCCTCCCTAACAGACCTAGCCCTCCTTATGAAGTCCACAGGGCCGGGTGTGAAGCCCCTTAAGGGGTCGGTAACGCCGCCGCCCTCGAGAACCTCCTTAGCGAGGTTGGGGAACACCCTCTTAAACCACTCCTTATCGTACCTAATCAAGACGTACCCCTAAAAAGACTTAGCTCAGGCGTTATAAAGCATGGGGCGTGTAAACCAATATATTACCCCGCCCGACGTAGTAGAGGTGTCAGCGTTGTACCCAGTTATAGACCTCCACGAGGACATCCCGGCCTACTTCATACTCCACGGTGGAGGGGAGCCCTTAGGGGACTTCAGCGAGGACATCCCTGGGAGGGCTGCAGACATACCTAAGTACCTAAGGGGTAACGTTAAGTTGGTGTTCTCAGCGATCTTCCCAGGTGTTGAGACCTTCAAGCCCGAGGAGTCCAGGGAGTTTGAGAGGGTTTACGGTAGGTGGTTACCGGGCATTGGTTTCAGGGTTCCCCAGGCACTAACCATAGAGCACTTCGCGGTCATCCACCGCCTAGTAGAGGAGTACAGGCAGCTCAGGCTTGTTGAGTCGGTAGCGGACATCGATGAGGTCCTGGGGAGTAAGGACCTCGTAGGCCTCATAATCCACCTGGAGGGGGCCGACTCCCTAGACAACCCATACGACCTAGCCCTACTCAAGAGGTTGGGCTTGAGGAGCGTTGGGATTACGTGGAACTACAACAACAAGTACGGCTCCGGGTGCTCGTCGAGGAAGGACTTCGGCCTAACACCCGAGGGCGAGGAGCTCGTTAAGGTAGCTAACAAGCACGGGATCATCGTAGACCTAGCCCACGCAGGTAAGAGGACGGCGTTGGAGGCTATTGAGGTATCTAAGAAGCCCGTTATTATAAGCCACACCAACGTAAGGAAGTTCGTTGACACCCCCAGGAACGTTGATGAAGAGATCCTCGAGGCGCTTCATAGAAACGGTGGCGTTGTAGGGCTTTCATGCATAGGCCCACTAATAGTTAGTGAGGGGGAGGTAACCCTTAGCGATCTCCTGAAGCACTTTAAGTACGTCTACGAGAGCTTCGGGGCCGAGATATTAGCTATAGGAACGGACTTCCTAGGCCTCCTAGGGCTTCCAGCACCTAAGGGCTTTGAATCCATAGATAGGGTTCAGGCATTGCTTAATGGGTTGCTGGACATGGGCTTCAGCGAGGTCGATGTAGAGGGGGTTGCCTACAGGAACGCCCTCAGGGTGATTAAGGAGAACCTAGCTTGTTAAGAGCTTGTAGAGGATAGTTGCGTAGACCTTAGCGACCTCCTCAACCTCCTTTAGGGAGACGAACTCGTCGGCTATGTGGGCGTTGGATACCGGCCCGGGGCCGTAAGCTACTACCTCAACACCCCTAACGCTGTAGTACCACATGTCGAGCCCCCCGACACACACCGTTAACTCCGGGGTGCTGTTAGTGATACCCCTTACAGCCTCAGCAGCAACCCTAACGAGCCCGGAGTTGGTGCTCGTTACTACTGGGGGGAATTTATTAACTACTCTAAGCCCTACCTTAACCTCGCGGAACTTCCCTTTCAGGGAGTTAATGAAGTCCCTTAACTCGCCCTCAACGCTATCAACGTCCTCCTCAGGGATAACCCTCCTATCTATTGAGAACGAGTAGTAGCCCGGAACTACGTTAACCTTAGCACCACCCCTAACGTCCCCGCCAATGGTTACAACCGCCCTATCCCCTACCCCGCCGCTGTACTTATAGGAGCTCCTACGCCCCTCAACAACCGGCTTGTAGGACTTCATGAACTCGCCAGCGATCTTGACCATGTACTCAAAGGCGTTAACACCGGTCCACGGGGTTGAGGCATGAGCCTGCCTGCCATAGATATCTACGTAGGCCCACACAGCGCCCTTATGCCCTATCCAGATATTGTTAACACCGCTCGGCTCCCCTATGACGACGTAGTTAGGGCTCGATACTCCGGAGTTAAGGAGGTAGCCAGTCCCGGTCCTACCCCCGATCTCCTCGTCGGGCACTAGAGCTACCTCCACGGAACCCTTGAACGAGTTAATTGATGCGAGGAAGGACTTAACCGCTAGTAGTGAGGCGGCTATTCCCCCCTTCATATCGACAGATCCCCTACCGTAGAGCCTGCCCCCACTAACCGTGGGGCTGAACGGATTCCTAGACCACCCACCACCAGGGGGGACCACGTCGTAGTGCCCGTTGAACTGAACTACGGGGCCTCCCCTACCAGCCCTACCTAGAACGACGTACCTAGGGTGCTCCACGCACTCCGGGTAGTGCTTAAGGACGAGGTCCTTAGGGACCTCTAAAACCCTTACATCCATACCTATAGAGCGAAGGATCTGGGAGGCGAGATCGGCGAACTCCCCGTAGTGCTCACCCGGCGGGTTAACCGTGGGTATGGAGACCATATCCTTTAATACGTTGACGCACCACTCCCTACCTGCCTCGACCTCCTTAAGAACTCCCTCAAGCACTCCCCCCACCCCTTAACTAGTTGCTCGAGGCGGTTTAAAGCAGGTTTTACGTAAACTCCTCAATAGCGTTTAAGGCCGCATTAGGGTCTGGTAGCTGGAGGCCTACCCTGCTCAACATCCTACCTATTAAGGCCTTGTCCAGGTATGACCTGTAGCTATACATCCCTAAACCCCTCCTAACGACATCTACAGGTAGACCGACCTTAGCTGAGTACCACTCAACCCACCTACCCGGCTCCTTAGCAAACTCCTCGATCGCTTTAGAGTACGTTAGGGCGAACCTTCTTCTAAGGGACTGGTTAAGCCTTACTGAGGCAGCTAGGGTGCAGCAGTACGTTATCCCTAGATCCTTACATAGAGCTACGTGTTTAAGGCCTAGTAGGCTAAGTCTTTCAGTTAGGGGGTGCCAAACCACGAAGTACCTAGCCCTACCCTCAATAGCTAGCCTAACAGCGTCCCCAGGCCTGCTGAAATACACGGTCTTTAACCCCTTAGGGACCTCCTCACCTAGGGCCGCGGCCCTGCAGGCATCCATAGCTGAGAGCTCGCTCGATGCTACAACGTTAGGGCAGCGAGGGTTGCCCTCCATAACCGCTGCGCCGCCGTAAGCCCCCCCGCCCACAATCCTTAATGCCTTAGTTAAGGAGAAGGCGTAGAGCTGGGTTATTAGCGGGCTTAGAACGAGGTCGACCTCACCCCTAACTAGGGCCCAGGTAGCTCTTAACGCGTTAGAGTAGACCGTGACGTCTAGCACATAGTTGAACCTATCCCTAAGCTCCTTAGCAAACGGGGTTATGAACGGGTACTCGCTAGACCATACAACGCCGAGCCTGACAACCCTGCCCTTAACCCCCCCACCCTCATAGGGCTTTAAAGCCTTAACTAGGTACTGGTTACCAAGCTTAACCCTGCTAATAACGCCTGCTACCTCGAGCTCCCTAAGAACTTCGCTAACCCTGCTCTTAGAGGTTCCTATGGCTTTATGGATTGACGACTGGAGAACGCCCTCAGGATGTTGGGACAGCAACCTGAGCACTAAGTCCTTAACCCCTACCATAAACCCTTAAACCCCCTAATCACCAGATTAGTTAAAACCTTAAATACCTGGCCCGAACGTTCGTTCGGGGAAGTCTTTGAGGTTTAGGGGGAGGGCTCTGAAGGCATACGTGGTGGCCTCGCTAGCCGTCCTAGCCCTACACTACATAGTCCCGTACACAGTCCTTCACAGGGCTGAGGGCTTCACCCTATACGCCTTCTGGTCCATCCTAGCAGCTGCTTGGGTGGTAGCTACCGTGGTGTTCGTTAGCTGGGGGTGGTTAGAACGATAGCTGAGTTCCTAGCTACTCTAGTCATCTACATAGCTGTAGGCACCGCTATAGCCTTAGTGTCTAGGAGGTTCGGTGTTAAGACATCCTCGGAGTACTTCGTAGCTGGGTATAGGTTAGGGGGCTTCCTATCATCAATGACCTACGCAGCAACTACTTACAGTGCGTTCATGATGATAGGTCTCGTGGGCTTCGCGTACGCAACAGGTGTTGGTGCCTTAGGGTTTGAGCTAGCCTACCTACTAGCTACCCTAGCCCTCCTAACCGTTCTAGCCCCTAGGGTGTGGTTAATGGCTAGGGAGAGGGGGTGGGTTAGCCCTACAGAGATGCTCTCAGACCTCTACGGCACTAACGCGTTAGGGCACCTAGTAGCTGTGCTTTACCTGGTAGCCCTCATACCCTACATATCGGCTCAGATGATAGGGGTTGGTAGCATCTTCGAGGGTTTAGGGGCCGGGTTCGGTACAGGCATTGCAGTAGCTGCAGCCCTATCTCTAACCTGGGTTGTTGTAGCTGGTGTTTGGAGCGTTGCATCAACCGATGCCTACCAGGGCCTATGGATGATTACAGCAGCCCTAACGTACGTCCTATGGGTAACGCTCTTCCTAGTGCCGTCAGCGGGCCTAGATATCGGTAGGGTTGCCGAGGCAATCACTAAGGCGGGTGTTAGCGGGTTAGGGGGTTTCTGGACCCCCACAACATTCACTGCGTTCACCGTCCCGTGGCTCTTCTTCGCAGTAACTAACCCCCAAGTCGTTCAGAGGGTCTTCATGCCTGCTAACGAGAGGTCCCTTAAGAGGCTCATCCAGTACTTCGCTATCTACGCCATCATCTATACACTAATAGTTACCCTAGTAGGGCTTACGGCTAGGGCCTTAACTGAGGTCGGGGTGCTAGGATATATAAGCAATAGGGACCTAGTAACCCCGACCCTCCTCCTCGCAGCGCACCCAGCCCTAGCCTCCTTCATATACGTAAGCATAGTTGCTGCAGCTATCTCGACATCCAACTCAATAGTTCTAAGCGTTACGAGCTCCTTCGTTAGGGACCTGTACGAGAGGAGGGCTAGGGAGGTGAGGCCTAGGAGGTCTATAACCCTAGCTAACTCCGTAGTGGCTTCACTAGTAGCTACCTCAGCTGTGGTAGCCTTCCTAAGACCTGGCTTCGTTGTTGAGATGTCGGTGCTCTCATCGGTGATCCTCCTCCCCCTAGCCCCGGTAACTATAGCTGGGTGGGTCAGCGAGGGTGTTAGGGGAGTAGCTAGGTACTCATCGCTGGTAGCTGTCGTGGTAGGGGTGTCTACGGCCCTCTACAGCGCTGCAGCCTACGGGCCTAAGAAGGCGTTCATAACCACGTGGTTCGGAGTACCTATATCGGTCTGGGTGCTAGCGTTGTCAACGCTGATCGTGGTTGCGGGCCTACTTCTAAGCAGGGTTAAACCTCATGTAGGGAGATAATACCTCTGGAAGCTATTAGTGCCTGGGTAGGCTGACCGGGTGGTGGACTTGATCGTCGTGTCTAGGAGTGAGGTGGCTAGGGTGTTCGAGCTTGTAGGGGCTTCATGCATCGTTGTTAGCAGGGATGAGGATGTCCTAGAAGTTATTAAGGGGGCTGTTAGGAGCGGGCACAAGGTGGTTGTAGTTGATGAGGACGTCGCTAAGGTAGTCGGTAAGGTTGAGAGGAGCTGCTGAGGGAATTCGGGGAGCTGCCAGTGTTCGTCATAATACCTAGCTTTACTAAGGCTAGGGGCTTAAGGCTTATACAGCTCCATGAAATTATTAGTAAGGCTTATAGGGGTGAGGCTTAAGTGGTGAGCTGGGAGCTGGATATCTCGGAGCTCCTTAAGGGGGAAGAGGCTGCTGAGAGGGTTATTGAGGATGCTATAAGTACTTCATTAAACCCCTATGCCTTAAC
>NJEF01000013.1 GCA_002255065.1 Desulfurococcales archaeon ex4484_204
CACACCTTATCTATGTCAATACATAGGGGGCATAGGTATAGCTTGTTAACTTCGTCTTGACACGTTACTATCTCCATGCCTTCATGCACTATCCTCTTCCTCACCCACCTAGGCTCCCAGAATAGGGACATCCTATATACTCCCTAGTAGCTAACCCTACTGGATCTGTACCAAGTACCCATCCTTCGCTAGCTTGGACCTTAGGGCTACACGTATTAAGTCGCTCTTACTCTTAAAGTACCCTAAACGAACAATATTATCTATCCTTCTTAGCGTCATTATATCGATTTTAAACGATATAACTGAGACTCTTCCTTTATTTGCTGGCTGCACAAGACCACCTCCAGCAAATTTAAATATACGGTCTTGTACATATAACCCTAACTAGTCATAGTGTTGATAGGATAGTTTATTAGGCTTAGAGATTTTACTTATTTCACTAAGTAAGTGAAGTCCTTATAAATAATCTCAATTAGACCTAATGTAAAGGGCCTGGATTGGAGAACAGCATAGTATCGATAATTAAGTACTTAGTGATTAAAAGACTTGCAGGGGATACTATAACAATCCTCGCAGTTAAGGAGTACCTAGTTGATGGAGCTTCCCCAAGCACTATTGGTTATAAGTACCACGTATCTAAGTTTAGGATAAGGGGGTACGTTCAGAGGGTCGTGGATAAGGCTCACTCACATGCAATAGCTGCTGCAGTGGTGAGAGCTACATTCCCCTACATTATGGGGATAGACCCTATTATCCTTAAAATTGGCGGCAAATACGTCTGTATACTGTGCGATACACAGCTAAGGCAGGGACAGGTAGAGCACCATATTAGGAGGAAACACAAAGATATTGTTAACAACATAACGTCACAAATTATCATTAAATTAAGGAGGAGCCATGAGTAGTTAGCTACTTCGCAACGATCTTAGTGCATAAGCTACGAGTTAGACATCGTAAACCTTGTAAAGATCTTATACGCTAACGACTTAAACCCTGTTAAGCGTCATAGATCCTTAGACGACCCCCTAATAATAATAGGGGGGCTCCCCCCTACTGCTAACCCATTACCGTTTAGCGTTATAGCTGATGGGATCTTTATAGGTGATGGCGAGGTGTTACTAGAACTTATAGTTAACAGCGCGGTTGATAGGAGCTCCTCACCTAGCTGGAAGGCGAACGTACTCGACGATCTCTCAAGGGGCAGCCACCTGTTCACGGGAAGTGAAGCCAGTGTTAAGAAAGCTGTTGTTAATAACTTAGATAAAGCCTACCATCCTGTACCCCAAATTAGATCAAAGCTAGTTAAGCCCGTATATGGCGATGGCTTCTACGTTGAGGTTTCAAGAGGATGTAGGTGGTTATGCCCATACTGCTTAGAATCATTTACGACGTTCCCGCCAAGATATAGGAGTTTCAACACCATTAAGTCCTTAATACTTAAGGGCTTACAGTACGTTAATGAGAGGAGGGTAATTATTTACTCGCTATCCTTCTTCGACCACCCATCATCGGATGAGCTCCTTAACTGGCTTCTATCTGAAGGTATTAAATACTCCTTACCATCTCTAAGGTACACAACACTTAACATAGCGAGGATGGAGTTGGTGGCTGCAGGGGGTCAGAGAACCATTACCATAGCACCTGAGACCGTCGATGCTGACGTAAGCTGCGCTATTAGGAAGTGCTTCCTGAGGGAGCTGGTGTACGAGCTCTCTAGGTACGCACTCTTAAAGGACATGAATGTAAAGCTCTACTTTATATTTGGGCTACCCGGTGAGGGTATGGATATAGGTAGAAGAACTGCTGAATTCATAAACGAGGTAACCGCTACAGGACTGAGGAGGTCGGGGCAGGTTAGGGTATCCGTTAATCCGTTCATACCGAAGCCTAATACGGCGATGCAGTACTTCCCCTTACCTAGTAGAGAGGTCTTCGAGAGGAAGGTTAAGGAGCTACTGAGAAATATCGATCGAAGGGTTAGGGTGAGCGTGTATAACTGGAAGCTAGCCTTTGCCCAAGCCCTAATAGCTCTCGGGGATGAGAATGCGGGCTACCTAAGTATTGAGTGGGCCTTAATGGGCGGTAAATTAGGTCAGCTTAAATCTATGCTAAGCGAGATCGGTTACAGCCCCCGCTACGTGTTCTCCCGTAAGGAGCTAGGACACAAGTTTCCGTGGAGCTCCATAGACTTAGGCGTTAAGGGAGTAATCAATAAGCTTGCTAACGAGTTACTAGCGCTCTCAGGAAGCTAATCAAATAACTTACATAGTAGACAACTTACATCACCCTAACAACCGCTCTACATCCCTTGCGTAAAATAGTAAATTAAGATGCTGAAACAGCGCCTACTTATGAGTTAATGTTAATAAATCGCTTTACTAAGAAGATGCGTCCGCCATAACATGTTTAGCAATAATCATAGCTACCTTTCTTTCAACATCGATAACCTCGTTAGCGGTTTCTAGTTTAACCTCTCTTACCTTACCTCTAGACTTTACTATTAGTAACTTACCCCCTACCTCTAAAAGTAGCTTCTTTAAGTCCTCCACGGTGAGCACCGTGTTCTTCAGGGACCACGCTATCAACCTTAACGATGCCCTTCTAGACTTAGGACACATAGGTTTATGAAAGGACTCTACAATATAAGCGGTTAAGAGGTCCTTATCTAGATCCCTACCTAATTCTTTAAACAGCTCCTCAAGCCAGGAGAATTCATCGCAGCTAAGCACCTTTAGCAGGTCGGTAAACCCTGCCTGCGTTATCCTGTACCTACCTGATAACAGGTACTTAACGGTTTTATAAGGCCCTAAAAGTGTTTGAAGACACCTTACGATCTCAGCCCGCTGATCCTCTGATGCGCTCTCTAAAACCCTTCCCAGCACCCTTAACGCTCTACTGTAGTTTTCGTTGAGCGATAAACCTAGTGCTGTAAAGAAGCGTAACCTATCTCCTCTCCTAACATAGGTAAGAGCTTTCATGAACACTTCGTAGAGCTCGTCATCGCTCGTAGCTGCCTCACTAATACACCTAGCTAGGCTTAAAGCGTTTTTAAACACCTCTTTACCACTACACACACTCGTTCTCCCACGTCTAGTGGGGAAGAACATCCTTACACCGGTGTAGGGCTTATAGTAGATTCTTAAATTTAAAAACGGTAGCTTATTAGTGAGGCTCTACCACGGCATTCTAAGCTTAAGTATGCCTAGACGTTCTGCAACCTCTAGTATCCACCCAGCTAATTCCTTAGCAATCATCTCCACAGCCTCCTCAGCGCTAACATCAATATTGAGCACCTCCGCAACAGCTCTCCTAGAGATATCGGGGTCTAACCTCTCCTTAACGATGTTCTTAAGGTCCTCCATAAGCTCATACAGCCTTAACGGCCTTCTCGTAACTAGTACTCTAACGTACTCTAGGTCTGTAGATGACGGTAAGGCCATCTCCTTTAAGTCCTTAGATGCCATCTCTAAATACTTAATAAGGGCCCTATAATCCCTAATTATCTTACCTGATGCTAGCATAGGGAGCTTAGACGCGGCTGCTCACCTAACTTATTAGAATCTCAAAACTTAAATAGAGTGGGACCTTCGGTGAAGGCCATTGTTTATAACGGCGAACCAACGCTTAGGGAGGTTCCAATACCTCCAACGCGTAAGGGCGAAGTTCTCGGTGAGGTAGTTCTAGCCTCTCTAACCAGCATCGATAAGGCTGTTCTACACGGCTACATACCTGCTAAGGAGTTCATAAGCCCCGGCACCTTTGGCGTAATTAGGGTTGTCGAGGTAGGTGTTGAGTCGAGAGCTACGGCAGGCCTTCTCTATGCCGTAACCCCATTATGCAGTGATGGTATTCCAGGTGTCACGAGAGATGGGCTGTTCAGGGAGTACATCTCCATCAGTGATGACTGCTTAATGAAGGTAGCGAGGGGGTTCATGAAGTCCCTATCTAAAAACCTTATCCCTCTATCCATAGAGTTCTCATACATAGATCGTTTAGTTAGCCTTGTCCAGGGCATGGATGTACTAGTCCTAGGGTGCAACATAAACACGTACATCCTAGCTTCAGTTATTGCCGACGTAGCCAACATAACGGTTGCCTGCTTAAGTAAGGAGCTATTTAATGATATTGCATCACTAGGTGTTAGGGTAGTAAACGTGGAGAACGTTAAGGATTGCCTATTTGATGTAGTTATAGTAAACTCCATTGAGCCTTTTCTTGCAGCGCTAGCACCTAAGTTCCTTAAGGACTCCTCAACTATCGTTATACCTCCTAACATACCTCCTGTAGCAGTTAAGTTAACGTGGAGGTTACGGAGGGTGAGGATCATTAGACCCAGACTAGCGGGCATACGTAGAGGGTTAAGAGCTATCAATAAAGTGAACATGAAAGTTATAAATAAAAAAGTGGTGCTAGCCACAAGCCTCCCTGATGCCTTATCTTTAATGAAGGTTCATCAATACTACGAAAGAATAACATATTTAAACCCTAGATACCGGCTCTAGTGTTTAATTTCCTTCTAATGACGTTAGACAGGATCTTGATACCCTCCTCTATCTCCTCGGGTTTAGGAAAGCTAAAGTTTAACCTTATAGTGTTCCACCCCATGCCGTTAGCGAAGAATGAAGCTCCCGGAACATATGCAACACCCTCCTTTATGGCTTCGGGAAGTAGCTTCTTAGTATCTACATCGTACGATGGCAGCCATAACAGGATAAATAAGCCGCCTGCAGGCCTCACCCACTTAGTTCCCTTAACCATGTACGTGCTTAAGGCCTTCAGCATTAAATCTCTTTTAACCTTGTAAATCCTTCTAGCCCTATCTATTGCTATATCTACAACACCCCTCTTGATAGCTTCCATGGCTATGTACTGGGTTAGCGTAGGGGTGTGAAGGTCCGCTACCTGCTTAGCCCTCTCTAGGTAGTCAATAAGCAATCTATCCCCAACGACCCACCCGATCCTTAAGCCTGGAGCTAAGATCTTACTGAACGTCCCCATGTATATAACCCTGCCCTCCTTATCCAGCGTCTTAATCGGTGTAACATCAACATCTTCGTCGTATATAAAGTACGAGTATGGATTGTCCTCTATAATCAAGACGTCGTACTTAGAAGCTATTTCCAGTAAGTGCTTCTTCCTCTCCAAGCTCATAGTTATCCCGGTTGGGTTATGGGCAACAGGAACCGTGTAAATGAACTTTATCTGCCTGCCAAGCCACTTAAGCCTCTTAATCTCCTCCTCCAAGACGTCCGTTATCATACCATTCTCATCCATAGGTACCCCAGTTATGCTTGGCCTGCTAAGCCTGAACGCATTTAGGGCTGCAAGGTAAGTTGGTAGCTCAACTATTACTTCATCTCCACGCTCTATCAGCACCCTTGATATTAGGTCTAAAGCCTGTTGCGAACCCGTTGTTACCATTACATCGTCGTTACTACTCAGCGAGACACCGCTCCTTCTCAAGAACTCCCTTAAGACGTTCCTAAACTCAGTAACGCCCTTAGTAGGGCAGTACTGTAAGGACTTATCTCCATGCTCCCTAATAACGTAGCTAGCTATTTCAGCTAGCTCCTTCTTTGGGAAAACTTTAGGGTCAGGTAGGCCGCCAGCAAAGCTAATTATTTTCTTCCCCTCGGTAAGCTTAAGAAGCTCTCTAACCTCAGATGCCCTAAACATATCGGCTCTACTAGCAAGAAGTCTTTCAATTCTTACCAGAGGAAACACCCTTATTAATACTTCCTGAGCAGTTTAAAAATTCAGCCTAGATTTTTATACCATCTAACAGCGTTTAATAACTGGTATGAACTTTAACCCATAGTAAATAAGTCCGTATGGGTCGTCCGATGAGTACCTCCTTAACACCGCTTCAACCTCCATGCCCTCCCTAACCTCAGCTGGCTCTACATCCCTTAATTCGCCGGTAACGTAGACCCCCTCATCTAACCTAACTAAGGCAATAACTAGGGGAAGATACTCTTCATTACTATCAGTTCTAAAGTAACTTACAGTATAGCTCACAACCCTACCACGACCACTCGACTTCACGATACTGACATCACTTGACCCACAATAAGGGCATACATCCCTTGCAAAGAATGAAGCACGACCACACCTCTTACACCTAGTTAGCAATACCTTATAGTATGAGTCCTTCCTCCTCCAAAAGATAGATATAGAGCTCCTCACCCTAAACCACCCTCTCTAAGAGGCACAACCTTGAGTTATAATCCGGCCCCGACATTGAGTGAGTAAGGCCGAATGCGCCGTCAAACTTCACCCCACCAACCCCCTTAACCATGACATTATATACCTCTGATACTTGGTAAACCCCTGTTGCACCGAATGGGTGTCCTCTAGCCTTTAACCCCCCACTTACGTTAACATATACAAGGTTCTCTACCTCTTTGTATGAAGCCCCCCTCCTAGCAATCCCTAGCTCCTCAAGTATTATGTATGCATATATACTGTAGCTGTCATGTATCTCGCAAACCGCATCATCAATTCTAAACCCGTATTTCCTCCTCAACATAGATATCAGCGTAGCTAAACTTTCAAACCTCGTTATATCATCTCTTAAGTACAAAGGCCTCGAAGTCGCTGATACCACATCCCTCACTAGCAGCACCTCCTTACCTGATTTCCTAGCTACCCTAGAAGAGGCTAAGATAAGGGCTGCCGCCCCATCACCTATAGGGAACATGTCGTATAGCGTTATCGGCTCCGATATCTTAATAGCGTTAAGGACCTTACTAGGGGTGATCTTAAACTTAAGCTGTGCGTAAGGATTCCTTAATGCATTATCATGCATCTTAACAGGCCATACCGTTAACTCCTCCCTGGACACCCTATACTTCTTCATATACTCCTTCATTATAAGGGCTGCGTAGTTTGGCGGCGTTATATTTCTTAGCACCTCGACCTCGTAGTCAAGTACTTTACTAAGGAACCTGTTAGTAACACGTGTAGGGAACTCCGTAGCTTTCTCCACACCAACAACTAAGACCGTATCAGCCCTCCCTGCAGTAATAAGGCTGTAAGCGATCTCGACAGCTGCAAGACCTGACGACTCGCCTGTATCAACCCTAATAGCTGGCATGGGTTTAAGACCTAGGTGCTGAGTTAGTATCGTAGCTAGGTCCAGCTGATTTAAAGAGCTCTCTGCGAGCATCGATGAAACCACCATGTAATCCAGTTGCTCTACGCTAGCTCCTTCAACAACATCCTTAACCACGGCCCCAGCTAGCTCCTTATACCCCCTATTGAAGTGCCTACTGATGTTAATCATCGATGACGACGCTATGTAGACATCCCTCACGCTTACCACCCAATGCTCCTCTCAATTAATCTTCTCGATTTAGCGTAGCTAGAATACGATACGTAGACCTTCCTCTCCAAGAGTTCGTTAACTGTAGGACCTCTGCTTGCAACCTGCTCTACCCCTTCCTTAACAACGATACTGAAAGCATCGCTACCAGCTCCGCTTCCAAACGTTACAAGCAGTATCCTATCCCCTGCTCTAGCCTGCTCTAAAACCCTTGCAAACCCTATTAAGGCAGAGGCATTGTACGTGTTGCCTATCATAGGGGTTACTAAACCCGGCAGCACCTTCTCCTTCGGGAAGCCCAGCAACTTACCTACCTGGAGAGGGAATTTACCGTTAGGTTGATGGAATATAGCGTATTTAAAGTCAGACTCCTTAAGCCCTAGATCGGTTAGTAGAATATTCACTGAGTTTACTATGTGGTCAAAGTAAGCTGGTTCACCGGTAAAGATTTCCCCGTGTGAAGGGTACCTCGAGCAGTCTCTCCTCCAGAAATCCGGTGTATCGGTAACGTAGGTTACAGCACCTTCAAACACTGCAATAGCTTCTCTCTCAGGGCCTATTAGGAAGGCTGCAGCCCCTGATGAAGCGGTAAGTTCCAGGACATCCCCTGGATTAGCCTGCGCTGTATCGGAGCCTATGGCTAGGGAGTACTTTACTGCTTTGCTTGAGATAAGGGATACAGAAATCCTTAACCCCTCACCACCAGCCCTACACGCAAACTCTAGGTCTGATGATAGCTTCCTCCTAGAAATACCCAGGGCATCACCTACTATGGTTGCTGAAGGCTTTACTGCATAAGGCTTCGACTCAGTGCCAAAGAAGATGGCCCCTATCTCGTTAGGGTTGACCTCACCCCTATCTATAGCGACTTTAGCGGCGTACCACCCCATAGTAACTGAGTCCTCATCTATGTCAGCAACAGATTTCTCCTCTATCCTTAAGCTACTAACTAACCCTGTATCGAAGCCCCAGAGCTCTGCTATCTCCTTAACCTTAATTCTCTTCCTTGGTATGTAAACACCCCAACCAACAATGCCAGCATCCATACCTAGCTTCAAAACACTATACCCCCCTAAGACTTAAATCTACATTTTAATTGTTTCCTAGTAGTAAGTAATCATTACTTCCTAATATTTAAGGTACAGAGGTAGTGTGTAAGAAAACGTCCTGCCTAATAAGTTCCCCTACCGCTAGCCTTTAAGGTATCACCCTACCTTCTTGCGTATAGCCAGCATGAGACCTTATGGTGAGGTGAGTACTCTATTGATGGTGGCTCCTCCCTCCTGCATACATCCATTGCGTAGGGACACCTAGGGTGGAACCTACATCCAGGCGGTATAACAACAGCGCTCGGTACCTCACCCTTAATCGGAACCTCCCTTATCTTGAATCTGTTGCTTGGGTCGGGTTCGGGAACTGCTGCTAGCAACGCCTTCGTATATGGATGTAATGTTTTATTAATTATCTCGTCGGTAGGTGCTACCTCGACTATCTTTCCTAGATACATCACAGCTATTCTGTTACAAATATATGAGGCAACCGCTAAGTCGTGGGTTATAAATATGTACGTAAGTCCTCTCTTCTCCTTAAGATCTATCATTAACTGTAAGATCTCGGCCCTTATTGAAACATCGAGCATGCTCACGGGCTCGTCTGCTACGATAAGTGATGGCCCTAACAGTAAGGCCCTAGCAATAGCTACGCGCTGCCTCTGACCACCTGATAGCATGTGAGGAAATCTACCAGTAAACTCCTCTGGAGGCGTTAGCTTAACCTCCTCAAGCGCTTTAAAGATTAGCTTACGCCTCTCATCCTCAGTAGAGCCAATACCATGAATTATGAGGGGCTCCTTAAGAATATCATATACCTTCATACGTGGGTTTAAGGAGCCGAACGGGTCCTGGAAGATTATCTGGATCTCCCTTCTTAGCAACCTCGATATATTCTTAGGCAGTTTAGACGATAGTTCCACATACTCGCCATCAACTAGGATCTCCTTGGGCAGGTGCTTAAGGGTTTGAGGGCTTGGTTTAAACAGCATCCTACCAGATGTTGGAGGTATTAACCTGGTTACTAACCTACCAGTTGTTGTCTTACCGCAGCCCGACTCACCAACTAGGCAGAAGACCTCCCCTCTATGAATATCGAAGTCTATACCGTCAACAGCCTTAACGGATCTACCTTTCTTAAACATTAGTATTTCCTTTAACGTCCTCCTTAAAGGGAAGTACTTCTTTAAGCCCATAACCCTAAGGATTACCTCGTTTCCCATCTTAACACCACCTAGGGTTAGTACAACCAGCAGGCTACGTAATGACCTGGCTCAACAGCCTTCATTTCAGGCTCCTCCCTCCTGCATACATCCATTGCGTAGGGACACCTAGGGTGGAACCTACATCCAGGCGGTGGCGCCCTTAAATCCGGAGGTACGCCGGGGATCCACGTTATCTTCTCCTTATGCCTTATCCTCGGGATGCTATTAAGTAACCCCTTCGTGTACGGGTGGTAGGGGTTATTAAATACCTGCTCTGAAGACCCTATCTCCACGATCTTCCCTGCATACATTATCGCTACCCTATCAGCTATCTCAGCTATGAGGCTTAAATCATGGGTTATGAATATTATTGACAACCTGTACTCGTTCTTTATCTTCTTAAACAGGTTCATTATCTGAGCCTGAACAACTACGTCGAGGGCTGTAGTAGGCTCATCAGCTATTACGAGCTTCGGGTTCAGTATTAGGGACATCGCTATAACCACCCTCTGCTTCTGACCCCCGCTCAGCTCATGGGGATACCTCCTCACCATGTTCCTATGCAGACCTACCGCTTCAAGTAACTCAGCTGCCCTCTCCAGCGCCTCTCTCTTCGTAAATCCCTTATGAATTATTAAGGGCTCCGCTAGTTGGAAGCCAACTGTGTACACGGGGTTCAAGGCGTTCATGGCCCCCTGGAATATCATGCTTATCTCGTTCCACCTAACCTTCCTTAGCTCCTCCGATGAAAGCTTCGTGAGCTCTTTACCATCGAGGACAATGCTACCCCCAGCAACCCTACCTGGCGGGGGTATTAACCCTATGAGTCCGTAGCCCAGTGTTGACTTCCCGCACCCCGACTCCCCAGCAAGCCCTAATACCTCGCCCTTCTCTAAGCTAAAGGTTACGTTGTCCACGGCCTTAACAATACCACTTAAAGTGTAGTAGTATATCTTGAGTTTTTTAACATCTAGTAAGGCCATGCCATCACCTCGTCCTGAGTCTAGGCTCTACTACGGGCTCAAGACCCTGAGCTATGAAGACAAAAGTTATTGCCGCATACATTATTAAGATCCCTGGAGGAATTACCCACCACCAGAAGCCGTTCTGAAGGGCTTGAGCTCTATACGATGCCTCAAGGATCTGGCCCCAAGTAGGTATCGATGGGTCTCCTAGTCCAAGGAAGCTAATAGCTGCCTCAGAGAGTATAGCGGATGGCGTGAAGAATATCATCTGCGCGAAGATGAAGGGAGCTACCTGGGGGAGTATATGCTTGAACATCACCCTCAACTTAGACGCTCCAGCAGCTATAGCTGCCTCTATGAAGGGTTGCGACTTTATCGGTAGCACCATAGACCTTATAACTATAGCTAGGCCTGCCCATCCGAACGCTATGAGGACCATGACTATCACAGCTAGCGGAGATATCTTTATCTTACTAGCTGGGTTCTTAACTATGAAGGTCATAAGTATTAGCAACGGGAGCAGAGGGATGTTGTTAAGGACATCGCACACCCTCTGTATTGCCTCATCTACGAAGCCCCCGTAGTAGCCGCTCACGATCCCCGCTAGAGCGCCTATGGCCGTTGTCATTACCGACGTCACCACACCTATTAATAAGGCTACAGGGAACCCGTAGATTAAGCCAAGAGCTAGATCCCTTCCTAGGTTATCCGTCCCCATAAGCCCGTAGGCCCTGCCAACGAAGACCATGGCTATACCCCCTACATAATCCTTATCGCTATACGTCCTTACCTTAAATGTGAATACATACCTCCCCTTAAGAGGCTTAAACTGTAGGTTCTCATCCTTAACCGTAGGCTTACCCATTATTATCTCTGTTGCTGGAACCTCCCTACTTAAGATCCTCTCAGGGGTTATTGTTATGTTAAACTCCCTTAAAAGAAACGTTGAGAGCTGCGGTGCCGCCTCCTTATAGCCCTCAATATCTATTCTCTCCGACCTCACATAGGGGGGTTTGCCAGCCGTCGTCAATGCCCTCCACACGAACAACCTCTCTATAACTAGCCTGTCAGGCCTCCTCACACTAACCTCTATAACCGGTGTATAGCGTGTGTAGTATGTAACGTTTTGAAAGCGAATAATTATTGTTTGAGGAAACTGCTCGTACCCATGCCTGTACGTTACTACATATGTAAAGATCTTACCGCCACCCTCTACGCTCTCTACACGGGCAGGCTTACTGATTACGATTCTTACATGCTCCATCAACTTGGGGTTACTAAAGTAGTTAACCCATATAGGCGGAGCGTTCTTAGGGTTATCCGCCCATAGCTTTGGGTTAGACCATACCCTAATACCGAAGTCCAGAGGCATCGTAGCAACCACGTAGATCGATATCGCCACCATTACGAACAGGAATGTCAAGCCAGCCTTGGATACAACACTCCTAATAAATATGCGGAATGATTCGTTCTCAAGTATCTTAGCTAGCTTCATAACCTCACCCTAGGGTCAATGATTATGTATATAACCTCTAGTAGGAACCTAGCTATCACGTACACCAGGGTGTAAATAAATGTGAGAGCGAGGATCAGGTTTACATCGACAGCGTTTATAGCTGATAAGTATAAGCTGCCCATACCCGGCCAGCTAAACACGGTCTCAGTTAGTATAGCGCCAGCTATCGAGCCCGCTAAGCCTATTATCATGTTGGTTAGTATCGGTGAGGCCGAAGGCCTTAAGAGATACCTCCTCCTTATTATGTTTTCAGGAAGCCCCTTAGCCATACCAGCGAAGACGAAGTCCTCCTTCGTTATTGACACTATGATAGCTCTAGTGATGTACGTCCAGGACCCAACGAGGGCTACGTAAAGGGATGCAAGCGGTAGCGCTAAATGCCATAAAAGGTCGCCTGCCTGAACCACCGGGTTGTCCGTCACTAGGCCCGGGGTCTTCATACCTCCAGGTGGGAACAGCCTTAATTGATATGCGAATACCAGAATCAGTATCATTCCTAACCACCAGGTAGGTAAAGCATACGAGATCGCTGCACCCAATCCTACAAATCTATCAATGATCTTACCTGCTCTCAACGAGGCCCATAAACCCAGGGCTAGGCCTGAGAGCGAGCTTACTAAGACCGCTGTCGTAACTAAGTATATGGTGTTAGGCAACCTCTCCATGACTATATCAGCTATTCTATTACTCCCGCTGAACGACTGAACAGCCCTCGATGTTCCGAGGTCAAGCACCATTATGTTGTAGATCATCCTTGGAATTCTAACGTACCACGGCTTATCTAGGCCGTAGGAGATCGTTAAGCTCTCCTCGTACTTCTTAACTGCCTGCTGGATTGCAGTCTCATTAGTTATCCTAGCGCTTATAGCTTGCTTAAACGCCCTGATCTTCTCCTTAACTATAGCCC
>NJEF01000014.1 GCA_002255065.1 Desulfurococcales archaeon ex4484_204
CCCCACCTACTCATAGTTATTGGTGCTTCAACCTTCCTCTCCCTAATAGCTGTTGCAGCCCTAGGGATACTCCTAGGGTCTATGGCGCCCGATGTCAGGGCTTCGCAGACGTACATAGGGCAGCTCACTGTCGTCATAATGATACCTGCTTTCCTGCTAGCCTTCACGGACCTAGCTACCTACGGCCTCGGCGGGCAGGTAGCCCTAATCCTGGTATCCCCCTTCATAGCACCGATGCTGGTTCTTAAGGCGTACCTGGAGGGCTACCTGTGGGTGTCGGTAGCGGCTGTCATGTGGTCCCTAATGTTCTCGGCGGTGATGGTGCTGGCGGCCTCTAAGCTGCTGGGGTCCGAGAAGCTCCTCAGCATCCAGCACAGGTTTAGGAGGAGGGGGGTGGGGCGCCCAAAGCTTAAGCTACCCATAAGGTTTAAGCGCTCCTAGCTAGCTCAACCCTAACCCTCTCACCGCTCCTAACCCTTGAGAGGACCTCCACGTTACCTAGCACCTTACCGAGGAGGTTTACAGGGCTTGCAGGCCTTATCTCCCCAGGCCCCCTGCTAGCCGGTGTAGGGCCCCAGAACAGGCATAGGGCCCTCCCAGGAGGCCAGTAGGCTACCGCCCCCTTATCGACCACCTCCCTAGGGTTCTCCTCACCCACCCTAGCAGGTGTTGAGAAGTACAGCTCGTCTCCCCACCTATACCCTACTGACTCTATGGGGAGCGATTTAACTAGCTCCTCAAAGGTTCTAGGGCTTAGCTCGTCGGTGAGCTCGGCGATAACGCACCCAGCTGACTCCGTACAAACCCTGACCTTAACCCTCCTAGCAGGCATCCACGCACCTAGCAGGAGTGTGCACAGAGGTAAATTTATAGGTTTCTCTCGGGAACTTATACCTCCCGTTTAATGTGTTAAAGGGTGTCTAGAAGGCATGCTCCTACGTGCTACCCGGCCCTATGGACGCCCTCCATGTGTAAGCGGTTTAAACACCGTATACTTATATCATTATCTAAACTTACTGCTATGAAAGTAAAGTTTAATAGAGAACGGATATAATTTTCACATGCGAGGTGTTAATGTGGCCTTCAAGAGGAGATCTCGTGTTGGCATTAGTCCAACAGCCCTAGCAGGTATCCTGTTAATCATAGGCCTCGTAATCGGGTTCCTAGTCGGGTGGGCTGCTAAGCCAGCTGCCCCTGCAGAGGTTAGGACTGTTACCCAGACGCAGACTGTTACCCAGACAGTTACCGCTGGAGCTCCTGGAGCAGCAACAGTTACCGTTACCCAGACGCAGACGGCTACTAAGACGTTAACGCAGAGGGTAACCGAGACAGTTACTGCAGCTGGTGCTGTGGGTACTATAAAGATCAAGGTCTGGGCCTCGGGGTCCCCAGTCGACGTCACCAGGGTTGACAACGTTGAGAGGGCTGCGGACATCCTCCTACATAGCTAAGTACAAGGACCTCCTTCAGGACGTCTACCCAGTCCTCTGGAACTCTGTGAAGTATAAGGGTAAGATATGGGCGCTGCCTCAGGATACCGAGGCAAGGCCCCTGTACTTCAGGAAGGATGTCTTGAGGAAGCTCGGGTGGAGCGAGGACGAGATAAACGCGTTGCCGGAGAAGATAAGGTCCGGCGAGGTAACGATGCTGGACCTAATTAAGGTGGCTAAGGAGGCCGTGTCCAAGGGGTTGGTGCAGTGGGGCTTCTACCACAGGCCTAACTTCGGTGCCCAGCCATTCGTAATCTTCTACTACCAGTACGGCGGCATACTGCAGGACCCGGACACAGGTAAGCTGGTGCTGGTTAAGTCAGCCATGCTTAAGTCCCTAGAGCTCCTCTACAAGATGGCCCAGGTCGATAAGGTCCTGCCGCCGGAGATGATAGGGACCTCCTGGAGGCAGATACACAGCGACTTCGTTAACGGCAGGGTCCTGTTCTGGCTTGGGGGTACGTGGCACTGGGCTGAGTGGCAGAGGGTTGCCTACCACGAGACCTTGGGTAAGCTACCTGAGGACTACGAGTGGAAGAACATGGGGTTCGCCCTAGTACCAGCACCTGAACCCGGCCTCAAGCCGCTAACCCTGTCGAGCCCGTACCTCTACTACGTAACGTCCCAGTCCAAGTACCCGGAGCTAGCGTTCCTGCTAATACTCCTAGCTACCTCAACACCCCTAGACGCTAAGCACGCTGTTGACAGCGCCCACCTACCCGTTAGGATGACGACCGTTGACCACCCGTACTACACTGAGTCGAGGTTCCACACCGAGGTAGCGTACATGCTTAAGTACACCACGTTCGAGCCCCTGCACCCCAAGTTCAGCGCCTACAAGGACGCATGGATAGCAGCGATAACTAAGGTTGAGAAGGGAGAGCTGACACCCGATAAAGCCCTAGACGAGATGGTTAGCGTCCTTAAGTCGGAGATAGGGGACGAGCTCATAATAAAGGAGTAGGTCCCATAAACGCTTTTTAAACTAGAGGGTATTTTTTAAACGCTTAAGACACGTTCACGTGGGGTGCTTTAATTGGCTAAGGGTTTAGGGAGGAAGGCCCTCCCTTGGCTCTTCCTCGCACCCATGCTGGCGTTGATAGCCCTCTCATGGATAGCGCCTCTATTCCTAACGGTCTACCTAGGCTTCACCGACCTAAGCATTAAGAACTTCCTAGCGTTCATACGCAACTTCTTCACGGAGAAGGTCCACATAACCATCGATAACTTCAGGAGGGTGTTCATGGGCGGAGACCCCTACATCTCCGAGGTGTTTAAAGTGACGCTTCTCTACGTGGGCAGCGTCCTCCTAATAAACGCTGGGTACTCATTGCTCCTATCGATCTCGATAGCCTACCTGGTTAGGAACGAGATCCTATCAATGATCCTCAGGGTTTCATGGCTCATACCCAGGATAACCCCCGGCATAATCTACGCCCTAGTTTGGAACTGGTTCATAGACCCCAAGTACGGGCTCCTCAACCCTATGCTAAGCGCTATCGGAGTCCCTAAGGCATGGCTACCCAGCAGTTGGCTCCTTGACAAGCCCTACTCCCAGATTCTGATGATAGTTGTTAACGGATACATAGGGGCTAGCTTCGGCATGATAGTGTACACGGCAGCGATCAAGTCCATACCCCCGGACCTGATCAACGCGGCCCTAGTTGATGGGGCCAGCGACTTCCAGGTTGCTAGGAACGTCATAATACCCCTTCTCAGGTGGCCAATGCTCTTCGTTACCGCCTGGCAGACCCTGAGCCTCCTAGCGTCCTACGACGTAATACTGATGATCTGGGGTTCAGGCGGCGGCGGAGGGTATGCAGGGATAGCTAGGGCTGCAGGCGTCATGGTCTGGTCCCTCTACTCGTACAGCAAGGCGTTCAGCGAGTACATGTACGGGTACGCGTCGGCGATATCCCTAGTCCTGGTAGTCATAGGGATCGTGCTGATAGTTGTGTACTTCAAGCTCTTCGGCTTTAGGAGGCTTATGGAGCCCAGCAGGGTGGAGGTGTAGGGCGGTGGCTAGAGCTAGGGGGTCTTTAAGGAGGAGGCTCCTTAGGGCTAAGCTAGCGGCGGTTATTAAGTACCTAGTCGTCGTGGTGGTGGCTGTGGTGCCACTGTTCCCCATCTGGTCCATGATCGCGTGGCTCCTGATTCAGAGCTTTAGCGGTAGGGTGATCCTGGGCCTCATACCCTCGAGCCTAACCATAAATAACTGGAGGTTCCTGTGGTCACCAATTAAGATGGGGCTTAAGGAGTACCCCAACATCTGGCCCATAACCTTCAACACCCTCCTACTAGCCCTAGGAGTTTCAGGCCTTGTAGTCCTGGTGAGCACTATGAGCGGGTACGCCCTATCAAGGATGGAGTTTAGGGGGAGGACGGCCCTCATGGAGTTCATAATAGCCCTTCACGCGTTCCCGAGCGTTATACTGCTGATAGCCCTCTTCGTAATACTTAACAAGCTGGGCCTCTACGGTAAGGGCTACATGACGCTGCTAGGCATAGTCCTGATTAAGGCGGGCCTGGAGATACCTATGGCTTCATGGATAATTAAGGGCTTCTTCGACTCAATACCTTGGGACCTCGAGTGGGCTGCCTTAGTTGATGGGTGCAGTAGGTGGAGGGCTTGGAGAAGCGTCATAGTCCCCCTAGTCCTCCCGGGCATCGGGGCTATATCGATATTCTCCTTCCTAGCTGGGTGGTCCGAGTTCCTCCTAGTGTTTACCTACGTTAAGGACGAGGCCTACTACACCCTCCCAGTCCTCATATACCACATGATAGGTGAGTTCAAGTTCATAGACTGGGGGATGCTAGCGGCCCTAGGCCTGTTCTTCACCATACCGACCCTAATATTCTTCAGCACCTCCCAGAAGCTCCTGCTAAGGATATACGTGGGGGGTGTGAAGAGGTGAGGGCTGGAGACCTGCAAGCTACGTTAACCTTTATCAGCCTTAACCCCCCTAAATATTTAGGGAAGGCTTTAGGAGGTGGCTGCAGTGGTTAAGGTAACCCTAGACAACGTGAGCAAGTTCTTCGGTAAGGTTAGGGCCGTTACGGATCTAAACCTCGAGGTCGGGGACGGGGAGTTCGTAGCCCTCCTAGGGCCCTCGGGGTGCGGTAAGACAACCACCCTCCTAATGATAGCGGGCATCTACAGGCCTAGCAGGGGCAGGATACTGTTCGATAATGAGGACGTAACTGGCCTACCGCCTAAGGACAGGAACGTCGGCATGGTCTTCCAGAGCTACGCCCTGTACCCCCACATGACCGTCTACGACAACATAGCGTTCCCTCTAAAGCTTAAGAAGGTGCCTAAGCAGGAGATAGACCGTAAGGTCCGCAAGGTAGCTAAGCTCCTAAGGATCGATAACCTCCTTGCTAGGAGGCCCGGGCAGTTAAGCGGTGGGCAGCAGCAGAGGGTGGCCCTAGGTAGGGCCCTAGCTAAGGAGCCGGACGTGCTGCTCCTAGATGAGCCGCTGAGCAACCTAGACGCTAAGCTCAGGATACTCATGAGGGCCGAGCTAAAGAGGCTTCAGAAGGAGTTAAGGGTAACTACGGTCTACGTAACCCACGACCAGGTTGAGGCTATGTCGATGGCTGACAGGATAGCCGTTATGAACGCCGGCAAGCTCCAGCAGTACGCGGACCCGCAGGGCCTGTACAACAAGCCTGCAAACCTATTCGTCGCCGGCTTCATAGGCAGCCCCCCGATGAACTTCGTTGAGGGCTCTATCAGGGAGGACCTGAGCGGGGGGTACTACTTCGACGCAGGGGCCTTTAAGTTTAAACTACCTAAGGAGCTAGGGGAGCTAATTAGCTCTAAATCCATCGACGTAGTGATGGGCTTCAGGCCCGAGCACGTTAAGCTATCACTTAACAGGGAGGAGTACTCGATCGAGGGCCAGGTATACGTTGTTGAGCCCCTAGGTAGGGACATAGTTGTTAACGTTAAGGTCGGGGACATGCTGTTTAAGGTCGTAACTAAGCCAGGCGTTGAGCTAAGGCCTGGGCAGAGGATATGGCTAGTCCTCGACGTAGACAAGATCCACTTCTTCGATAAGTTCAATGAGAGGGCCATAGTTTAGGTAAAAAGCTTTTTAACCACGCCTGGGTAAGCATCCTCAAGCTCCCCCACGGCCTTAGAGAGCTCGTCGAGGCCCTCAACACCAGCTGTTAGCACTGCGTACCCGTCCTCGTTAACATCGAACCTGAGGTATCGGTACCTCCTTACGAACTCCCTCAGCTCGTGCATAACCTTCATGCCGGTGTAGGTGTGGGTGTGCTTGTAGAGGGCCTCCCCCTCAACGTGGTAGCCGTAGTCCTCGCTGAACACCAGGAGCGCTACCCTGCACCCCCCTACGTACTTACTAGCAGCTACGGCCCTACCATCCCCTAGCAGGGGGGTGCCTACGTAGTACCCCATGCCTTCAAGCACGTTAACCACCTGCTTAAGCCCTGGGTCGACCTCGTGCCTAGCTACTAGTGCTTCATCCCCGTCCCTAGCCATAGCTACGTAGTTAACGGGGCCTACGAACTCACCTAGGTACCAGACAGGTGTGTACGCCTCCGAGGACCCATAGAACAGGCATATAGACCTCTCAGGAGGCCAGTAGTAGACCTCCCCCAACCTAACCCTGAAGCACCTCCTGCCAAGCCTTAGCTCAGCGGGGGTGCTGAAGTAGACCTCCTCCTTCCAAACCCTTAGCGTAGTCTTAAACGGTATTAACCGGCTTAGGGTACTGTTTCCCTTGATCAATTTAAGCACAAAGGAGTAATTACCACCTCTTCCTGCCACCTCGATTAACATCGCCGTTTTACCGGGTTTATGTATTATAAAGTAATTAATAAATGTAGCATTGTGTTTAAGCGTCCGTAGAGGAGGGGTCTGGAGGTGTTAGTTGGGTTCTTCAGGAAGCTGCAGGACTTGTTTTAAGCCTTTTAACCCCCATCATTAGGAGTCCTATCTCCTCTATGTTAACGTTAACATTAGGTACTATTCCCATGATCTCCCCCTCATATATTACAGCTATTCTATCACTTATTGATAATACTTCATCCAGATCCTCAGAGATGAGAAGCACAGCAACTCCTGAGGCCTTTAGTTGTAGAAGCTTCTCATGCATAAAACGTGCTGCAGCTATGTCTAACCCACGTGTAGGATGTTGCGCAATGAGTAGCTTAGGCTTCTTTAAGAGCTCCCTAGCAAGTATGAGGCGCTGTAGGTTACCTCCAGAAAGATACTTTGCAGGAACGTCAGGGCTTGAAGCCTTAATTCCATACTCGCTTATAGCGTCTTTTGTGAACCTCTTAATGATCTCCTTATTAAGGAATATGTTGATGTTTATCGGTAATAACCATTTATAGGCAAAGGGAGGGGACGAATGCATTGTAAGAACGATGTTTAAGTACACTGGTAGGTCGGGAACGACTCCAACACCTAGACGATCTTCAGGAATATATGCTATCCCTAAGTTCATTATCTCCTCAACAGGTTTATTGGTTATGTCCTTACCCATGAAGAACACCCTGCCCTTTAACGCCTTCCTTAAACCTACTAACACCTCAGCTAACTCCCGTTCTCCATTACCTGCGATCCCAGCTATAGCGAATATCTCCCCTTCACGTACTGAGAAGGAGACATTCTTTAGTGCTGGAAGACCTTTATCATTTACTGCGCAGACTCCTTTAACCTCGAGTACCGTCATAGCCCTAGTCCTAGGTTTAGCGATGCCTACCTTTCTTACAGGTACTAGAACGTCCTCCGCTCTACCAACTATTAGCTCGGCAAGGAGCTTCTCATTAGCGTCCTTAGTATTTAGGGTTGCAACTACTTTACCTTTCCTTAAAACAGTTATGCGGTCACTGGTTGCAAATACCTCCGGTAGCTTATGAGTAACAAAGACTATCGAGAGCCCTTCCCTAGCAAGCTTCCTTATCGCTTGAAATAGCTGTCTAGCCTCAATAGGTGTTAGAACTTGGGTAGGTTCATCTAGAATTAGGATTTTAGCACCTCTATACAAGGCTTTAAGTATTTCAACGCGTTGCTTCTCACCAGCTGATAGCTGCCATATTTTAGCTTTAGGGTCTATTGAAAGCCCTATGTTTCTAGCGAACTTCGCTATGTTTCTAGCAGCCTGCTCTAAATCAAGTAGGGGCTCTCTTGGGGACTTAAGTCCTAGGACTATGTTCTCTGTTACGGTTAATTCGTCGATAAGCATGTAGTTCTGATGAACCTTCTCAATACCTAGCCTCAAAGCATCCTTAGGGCTCTTTATATTTACTTTCTTACCGTAGACATGGATCTCTCCTTCATCAGCTTGATAGAGGCCGTATAGAATGTTCATTAAGGTTGTTTTACCAGCACCATTCTCACCTAATAAGGCATGTACCTCTCCAGCCCTTAATGTGAAGTCTACATGGTCAAGAGCGATTACGTTGGGGGGAAAGCGCTTAGAGATACCTTTCATCTCAACAACTAGGTCTCCATGCTTAAAGTCTTTATACATTTCACTACTACCCTCTCGGGAAAATATGTGGGAGGCCATACTCTATGTCACCAGCTATTCAATCTATAACTACCAGGACCTCTTAAATACCTTATATTAAAGGGTAGTGAAAATGCTTAATAGATCCTGGTAATGAGGTAAGAGGAAAGTTCTTAATTTGCTTATTGTAATTTCATAATCACGACTTAGCTAGAGATACTGATATTACTTTTTCTTTAGTTGAATTAACTTATGTTTTTTAAAGAGTAAAGTCAAGACTCACTTGAGGAATTACCATGTATAGGTACATAAATAAGGCTGTTTCTAAGACTTTAGCGGTAATTATAGCTGTTGTCGTTATTATTGCAGTTATTGCAGGTGTTGCTACCTATCTAGCTACAAGACCTCCTGCGCCATCACCATCAGTAACAACTACACCTGCTACCTCGCCTACTGCAGCACCAGCTACACCGACACCATCTCCTAAAGCTCCTAAGGAGTTAAAGGTAGCTGTCATACTTCCTGGGACGGTTACTGATTATGGATGGGACTACGCTCCCGTAATAGCTTTGAATAAACTTGAAGCTATGTCCTTACCGATCCCTATAGTTTCCCACAAGTATGTAGAGCTAGTGGAGCCTGCCGAGGCTGAGGGCGTTATGAGGAGCTTAATTGCCGCTGGCTATAACTGGATCTGGGCATGGGGCTTTCAGTATAGGGAGGCTGTCCTAAAGGTGGCTAAAACAGCGCCGGAGGGCGTGTACTTCACGATCAATGAAGGAAAGCCTGAGGACGTAATACCTGGGAAGGTCGAGATAATTGATGAATGGCCCCATAAAACCGCATACCTAGCTGGTATTATTGCTGCCTCCGTATCTAAGACGAAGAAGCTTGGCGGTATCGATGGGATGGAAACATTACATTTAAAGCTTGCTGAGGCAGGATTCGTTGCAGGCGCTAAGGCCTACGACCCTAACATAAAGTACTATAGAGTCATTGTAGGTGGTTGGGGCGATCCTGAGGGAGGTAAGAGGGCAGCGGAATCCTTAATGGCTATGGGTGTCGACGTGATATTCTGCCAGGGTGATGGTACCAGCCTAGGTGTGATAGAGGCTGTTAAGAAGGCTAGAGATGAGGGTAAGGAGGTGTACTACATAGGTTACCCCGTCGATCAGTCAGTAATAGCTCCTGGATATGTTCTCACAAGCCTTAACTACGATTACAGTGATATATTAAAACAACAGGTTTACGATATGTATTATGGGAGGTTCGGGAACGGGAAGTACTCCATAGAGCTAGGTAGGGGTATGGAGCTAGCACCATTCTACAACTTTGACCCGGAAATTCCGGAGCGTGCTAAGAAAATGGTTCGTGAGGCTAGGGAGAAGATCTTAAAGGGAGAGCTTGTGGTTCCAACAGAGCTTGAGAAAGTATTAGGGAAGTAAGAATTTTAAACTAAATAATCATTTTTAATCCAAATAAAAACTAATAATGATTAAGGGTGCACGGAACGAAAATGAGAGTTAAGGGATGGCTATGGCGAGGTATCAGCTAAACATATACGTTTTAACTGCTGTAGCCGTTATCCTTGGCCTAGTAATACCTTTACCAGTAATCGCATTAAGCGGAATAAACCCTATAGAGTCTTATGGAGCGGCGTTTAGAATACTAGCGAGGGATCCCCTAACAGTATTTGACACGCTAGTTTATGCTACACCATTAATGCTAATTGGGGCAGGGCTCTTTATAGCCTTCAAGGCTAACTACTGGAACATGGGTGCTGAAGGTCAGATGTGGATCGGAGCTCTAATAGCTACAGTCATAGCTCTTAACCTTGAGGCACCGGGATACATTATAATTCCTCTACTAATGGTTGTTAGTTTCCTTGGGGGAGTAGGCTGGGCTATAGTTCCTGCTTTATTAAAGGTTAAGTATAACGTTAATGAAGTCTTAACGACGCTGCTATTAAACCCTGTTGCAGTTCTAATAGTTGACGCTCTTCTATGCGGTCCGTTAAAAGACCCTAAGTTCCTCTTTAACCAAACAAAGCTCATTCCTAGGAGTGCATGGCTCCCTACAATAATACCTGGCACTAGGGTAAGTGCAGGTTTAATAATAGCTATTGCAGGCGTATTAATAGCGTATGTAATCATGGATAAGACTATCCTGGGGTACAGGATATATTGCGTGGGATCAAGCCCTCAGGCCTCAAGGTATGCAGGTATAGATATATCTAAGGTAACCCTTCTGGCAGCCATCATAAGCGGTGGTTTAAGCGGCTTAAGCGGAATGACTCTCTTATGCGGGGTTCACTTCAGGCTGCTAAGGGGCTTCTCTCCTGGAGGACTTATGATGGGCTTTTGGGGTTACGGATTCCTAGGAATAGCTGTAGCCCTACTAGCAGGGTATAGAGTGCTTGCAACAGCGGGAACTTCCTTAATCTTTGGGTTCCTAACCTATCTAAGCTACTTATTGGAGATATCGAGCGGCATTTCACGACACTTCATGATGGTTATTGAAGGTATAACCCTCCTTCTTGTAATATCTTTAATAAGATTGGTTGGTGAGAAGGTATGACAGCTCTTGCAGAGTACATAATATATACCAGCTTAGCTTACGCGACACCTATTCTGCTTGCAGCTGAAGGGGAGTTAATCGCCGAGCTCTCAGGGGTTCTGAATATAGGGATAGAGGGAACCATGCTTATGGGTGCATTTATAAGTTACTTTACCGTATTAGTAACAGGCAATATCCTTCTAGGTGTGGTGGTTGGGCTTTTATGGGGTGTTGCAGCAGGACTTACCATAGCGTTATTTGAAGTCATACTAGCATGCGACTACATAGTAACTGGCATAGGTTTTAATATAATGATGATGGGCTTAAGTAGCTTCCTCTTTGATAAGCTTGTTGTTAGTGTGTATAATAAAGTTCCATACGTAGCTGGCATACCTAGGGTTAGCATACCGTTCTTGGGTCAATTACCTGTTGTTGGGAGTTCTATTTTCTCGCAGCACGTACTAACATATTTTGCTTTGATTCTAGTCGTACCGATATGGTTTGTCTTAAGCAAGACTACATGGGGCTTAAAAATAAGGGCCGCTGGTGAGAACCCCGAGGCTACGTACGCTTTAGGTATTAATGTTGTATTTGTTAGACTGATCTCAGCGGTGGTATCAACGATATTAGTGTCGCTAGCTGGGGTTAGCCTATGCCTTGAACTAACTAGGGCGTTTACACACGTTATGACCGCTGCTAGAGGCTTCGTAGCTCTATCACTGATCATATTCTCAGGGTGGAGGATACTCAGGATATTACCTGGTTCGTTGCTCTATGGCTTCCTCTACTCATTGCCAGCCCTAATGCAGGCTTTCGGAATTCCAGTACCGTATCAGATGCTGCTCTCGATACCTTACATAGCGACTATAGCATTAATGTCCATAGCCTATAGGAGGGTTAAGCCCCCATCAGCCCTCATGAAGCCCTTCATTAAGAAGGGATAAGGAAGCTAAAGGCTATGAGGTGGGGTTAAAAAGGGTTTTATAAGGATTCCCCAAAATACTTCTTAAAGTGCTCGTTGAAGCGTTTTTTAAGGTACGTTGGGTTGAAGTAGGCTAGATATATTGGGTTAAATCTCGCGTAGGGTATACCGAAGAGGTAGTCATTAATATCGAAGACCTCTGCTGGTATACCATTTATTAACACGCTCCTCTCTGTTGGCTGGTAGTCCCTGCCTTTAATGGATACTATCTTGCCGTCGACCATAACCATTGCTGGGGCACAGATATCACCCTTAGCTAGAGCATCGAGGAAGTCCTCTGCCTCTGACGCCGGTGGTTTATCCGTTATAACTATGTCGGCCTCCCTCCCCACCTCTATCTTACCTCTATTAAAGCCGAAGAGGTCAGCAGTATTTCCTGTAGCCATGGCCACCACGGTCTCTGGCGGTATATCGTTAGCGTGCGGTATCCATGACATGAGAGCCCATAGAGACCCCCAGGACATCGCGAGCCCTATTGCCTGATCCGTCCCAAGAACTACCCTGTTTAGCTCCTTCCTCTCCTTAAGAACCTCGAAGGTCTTCTTAGCTATCCTCAAGTTCCCATGATATATTATCTCTATCTTAACGTCTTTAGGTAGCTCGTTGAGCAACCTCTCAAGCTCTTTCCATGGCAGTGGAGTAGATCCTCCATTAAAGTGTGCCAGCTTATCCGGTTTAGGATTCATGTTTAGTATATTTTCGGCAGCTACGTGGGCAGATACCGGAATTGATGGTGGCCCTGTATGGACGCTTATGATCATGCCGTATTTCTTAGCCCATCCAAGCATAGGGTTAACCTCTTCAGCCTTCCAGATGCCGCCACCACCTATTTCCGCGATATACTTTACACCAGCTTCAGCCATCTCCTTAAAGTCTTCTTCCTTTAAGCCGTGAACCAGAACTACAGCCCCAGCCTCGAACTTCTGAGCTCCTCCAGGCCTTATGTACTTACTAAGCATAGCGAAGAATATAGCCTCAGCCTTAGAACCTACAGGATCGTCATAATACTTCGGGTAGCCAGGTCCGTGGGCGCCTTCACTAACAACCGTAGTTATTCCCGCATACAGGAGACCTTCAAGGAAGTCAACGGTTTTAGTAATTGGTGAATAGTCAGGAGGAGCTACATGACAGTGCGGCTCTATGAGGCCTGGAATGACTGTCATACCATTAGCATCAATAACGAGCTCTGCTTCACGTAGATCTACCTCTGATTCCCATCCCACCTTAGCGATCTTACCATTCTCTATGTATACGGTATCTCCTTTAGCTATTGGGTTATTAATATCGCCTGTAACTATCTTACCTATGTTTTTTATGACAACCTTACTTGGATAAGGTACATTGGGGTAATCTAGTGGGAGATATGGTGGGTTAGGGTATGGCATAATACCATCAATAGAGAATATTCTCCCCTCCTTTTAATTATTACTTTACGTAATTATAGTAAATTTAAATAGAAGAGCATTAGCGATAGATAAGAAAAAGCTAGAAATTATTTGAATTTAATTACAGCACTAATTATGCTGTATTTCACTGAGTCTATTAACCCCTTATCTGTTAACCCTAGCTCAGGAACCGTGGGTAGCGTTATGAACTCTAGTTGCATGAAAGGCGCTTCAAGCTTCGACCCTAGGGACTCCCTTACAGCCCTATTAAGCTCCTTAAGCCCCTCAATAACCCTCTCCGCAGGCTCTAGCGATAGGAGGCCTGCGAATGGGAGTGAGAGCTCCCCTACTAATCTACCTCCCTTAATAGCTACAAAACCACCCCCGATCTCCCTTAACCGCTTAACCGCTGCGAGCATGTCGCTTGGATTGGTCCCTACAATCACTACGTTGTGGTGATCGTGAGCCACGCTCGAGGCTATAGCCCCTTCCCTAAGCCCGAAGCCCCTAACGAAGGACTTCCCAATGCTTTTACTCCCTCTATGCCTATCAACAACAGCTATGTGGAGTAAGTCCCGCTTAGGATCTGAGGCTATGTACCCGT
>NJEF01000095.1 GCA_002255065.1 Desulfurococcales archaeon ex4484_204
GGTGGGTAAGGTGGGTAGGCCTGCTGGTAAGGCCCTCCCCTCTGAGGTACCTGCCCCTTCTGCTCCTCCTGGGGTTGCTGCTGCGGTGGCTGTAGTGGCTGACCCCACCACGGAGGCGGCGGGTACCAATACTGCCACCACCAACCCCTCCTAAAGGCTCTCCTAAACCACCAAGCCATGTACTTACCACCTACATAAATACGTCTTCAGAGGTATTAAGCTGGGTTATGTAGGGAAAAAAGCTGTTTGATTTCCTACTGTGCTGGCTTAACCGCTTCGTAAGCCTTCGTTAGGGACTCGAAGGTCTTCTTCCAGGTCTCCAGGAACGCCTTATACGTCTCCACGTAGAGCATCATGTAGTAGTAGCTAGCCATCCACGAGTACGTAG
Source organism: Desulfurococcales archaeon ex4484_204 (assembly GCA_002255065.1). GTDB lineage: Archaea > Thermoproteota > Thermoprotei_A > Sulfolobales > NBVN01 > EX4484-204. The sequence goes on from NJEF01000095.1 coordinate 389, forward strand.
CCCACATTAGGTACGTCGGGTCCGGCACGCCCCAGTAGGGGTACGGGTACGTAGGTGGGTACCAGCCCCACCAAGCCATATCTACCACCACGTGTAGGGGTATGCCGGCCACGGGCTCGGGTAGTAGTACGTTGGCGGCCTCAGCCAGCTACCGTAGCCCCACGGGTACCACGGTGCGTACCAAGGCCCTCCGTAACCCCAGTACATCCATCCAGGCATGCCGAATAGGCTCCAGCATGCCCCTCTACCGAAGACCCATCCAGGCCTCTGCCACGGGGGTAGGTAGCTGAAAGGTCCTCTACCAGGCCAGGGGCCTAGCCAGCCTCCTCTACCCCAGCCTCCTCTAGGACCTCCCCACCAAGCCATACCTATCTCACCAATTCTGTGCTATAGCACAAAAATTAATAAGCTTTGCCCTCCTTAAGCTCTCTACCTCCTCCTAGCAATAGCTACCGCCGCCACAATAGCTGCAGCAACTATGACCGCAGCAGCTATTACTGCCCACGTAGGTACAGCGGGGACCTCCCTAACGACCTCCGAGGTAACGGTCCTCGTTAACTCCTTAGTAACGGTTACCTTCTGGGTCGCCGTGGTAGTCATCGTCGCGGTTACGGTCGTTGGGGCTGGGGAGGTCTTAACAACCGTTACGGTCTTCGTTACCTCCTTAGTCACCGTTACCGTGCTGGTAGTTGCTGTAGGTGTCCCTGTTGCTGGGCTACTCGTAGTCTGGGTTGGCTTAGTAGCTCCCACCACCTTAACGCCTACCTCCCCAAGCCTCGATACCGAGGTCTCCTTAACGCCTACCTCGACCCTAGCTCCCCCTAGGGAGGCACCCTTAACGAGCACCTCCTTAGGTATTGGGTTACCCATACCCGCGAACTCCATGAACGAGAACTGCCTCGACAGCTTAACTAGGTAGTTGGATAGCTCTAGTAGGGATGCCTTAGCTACATCCTCGGGGGACCCCTTAGCCTCGGGGTTCACCATCCTACCACTATCAGCTGTTACCGAGACTACTGCGTGGGTTCCGTTAAGGCCTACCAGCACCTTAGCGGTGCTCTCGTACGGGTATACATGCACTAGCTTAGGCTTCTCAATAGGTGTCTGTTGAAGCGCCATCGACATAGGCATGAAGGGGGACGGCTGCTCGCCGACCCTAAGCTTCGTTAGCGGGGTGAGCACCAAACCCATTACGAGCTTACCTAGCACACCCCCGCACTTACTCGAGTACTCCTCGTACCCGGGTAGGTCGCCGCTCATGTCCAGCTTGGAGCTTATGCTGAACTTGATTAGGGACCCGTTGCTGGCGGTGCTAGTAGCGTTAAAGCCCATATCGAGCTCGTAAAAGCCCCCTAGCTCCATGAAGCCTTCACTAATACATGACTTAGCCCTATCAGCGTCTGTGGGGAGTATGAGGCCCTCCTCGAGGAGCTGGTTAATGAGGTCGTTAATGGATAGCTCCGCGGAGCCCTTAACGCTGTAGCCCCCTCCCTCCCTAGCTATGGTGAGGGACTTAACCCTTAAGTACTTAACACCTAGGCTGCTGAGGTTGCTGTTTATTACTGGGGCTACGTCGACACCCACGAGGGTTTCAGGGATGGTTAGGTTCTTAGCGCTGATCAAGGCGTTGAACTCCACTTCAGCTCCATCCTTAGTGATCGTTACTAGGAACTCCTTAACGGTGAAGTGGAGGTACGTGGTCTCGTTACCTGCCACCCCCTCGAAGTCTAGAGTGAAGGTCCCTCCAGCCCTTGAGTAGCCGCCCTCCCTGCTGCTCTCGAACTTCACGAGGGCATTAGTTGCCATCGAAGCGTTAGATACTTTACCAGCACCACCCGATATGTTCAGCTCCCCGCCGCCGGTAAGCTCCGTTACAACCCTGTTCTCGCTACCCTTACTCACGTACTCCACCGATATGTTGCCGCTGCCCGAGACCTCCTTACCTAGCGGTGAAGTAGCTGTTAGGTTGTAGAGAACCCTAATACTGCCATCGGGGTACACCACCACACCCATCGAGGGGGATATCTTAGGTAGCGGCTGAGCCATAGCTAGAGCTACCGGGGATACTAGGGCAGCTAAGACCGCGATAGCGACTACCCTAATCACCTTAACCACCGCCTACCCTAGTACTGAGGGGGTTTAAATAGTATTGCAAGCCCTACATACTTAGGCTTGCCTAAGGCTCTAGGAGCGGTTTATGAGGCCGTGTTCGAGTATTCGAACACGGATTCCTTAATTTAAATACCTGCGTAAGTTACTGGGGTGTTGTTAACGACTGTAGGACCTGCTCTCTTACCCCCTAAGGAGCTGGAAAGCGCCGTCATATTCATAGACCCTGAGAAGTGCATGGGTTGTAGGAGCTGCGAGATCGCCTGCGCTGTAGAGCACTCGGTTAGTAAGGACCTGTACGGGGCCGTTATGGAGTCCCCCAAGCCTAGGGCTAGGGTTAGGGTTGCTGTAGCCGACCTATTCAATGTCCCGATGAGGTGCCAGCACTGTAAGGACGCTCCATGCATGAACATCTGCCCCACTAAGGCCCTGTACAGGAGCGATGAGGGCTTCGTGATCCTTAGCCCGGAGAAGTGCATTGGGTGCTTAATGTGCACCCTGGCATGCCCGTTCGGCCACCCCAGGTACAGCCCCGAGACCAAGACCATACTTAAGTGCGACTTCTGCATAGGCAGGGTTAGGGAGGGCAGGCTGCCGGCATGCGTTGAGGCATGCCCTACAGGTGCTTTAAGGTATGGGAGGCTCGACGAGATCCTCGAGGAGGTTGCTAGGGAGAAGGCTAAGCAGTTGATAAGCGGTATGGCGGCTCCCGGGATTGTTTACGTTAAGCCCGTTACCGAGGTTAAGGCGGCACCCCCACCTAAACCCCTCGACATCTACGCTAAGTACTCCCCAGTTTCATGGAGGTGACCTAGGTGGCTAAGAGGTATGAGTACCTAAGGTTTAGGCTCCCCACGAAGCAGGTATCAATAACCCCCGGGGTTAGTGACCTCCTAGAGAAGGCTGAGGAGGAGGGTATTAAGACAGCGTGGCATAGGTGGCTGGAGCAGCAGCCCCAGTGCGGGTTCGGGCTGCTAGGGGTTTGCTGCAGGAACTGCAACATGGGTCCGTGCCGCATCGACCCCTTCGGCTACGGGCCTACTAGGGGTACTTGCGGTGCTACGGCGGACACCATAGTTGCTAGGAACCTCTTAAGGATGATAGCTGCTGGTGCTGCAGCCCACAGCGACCACGCTAGGGACATCGTTAGGGTGTTAAGGCTCCTAGCTGAGGGCAGGGCGCCGGGGTACAGGATCACCGACTCGGAGAAGTTGAGGAGTGTTGCTACATCCCTGGGCGTGCCTGTTGAGGGCAGGGATGACATGGAGATACTTAAGGACGTCCTCCCAATACTTGAGGGTGAGTTCGGTAAGCCCAATGAGGGCCCGCTGAAGCTCCTTGAGGCGCTAGCGCCTAAGAAGAGGGTTAAGGTGTGGGAGAAGCTCGGCGTAGTTCCTAGAGCTATAGATAGGGAGATATGTGAGTGCATGCACAGGACCCACGTAGGGGTTGACGCGGACCCCACGAGCCTCCTCCTCCACGGGGTTAGGACAGCTTTAAGCGATGGGTGGAGCGGCTCGATGATGGCTACCCTCCTAAGCGACATACTGTTCGGGACGCCTAAACCCATTAAGGCGGTGGCTAACCTAGGGGTTCTTAAGGAGGAGTCCGTTAACATAGTTGTCCACGGCCACAACCCCGTCCTCTCAATGAAGGTCGTTGAGGCGGCCATGTCGGATGAGATGCTGGACTACGCTAAGCAGTTCGGCGCTAGGGGGGTTAACGTAGTGGGTATGTGCTGCACCGGCAACGAGATCCTGATGCGTTTAGGGGTCCCGATAGCTGGGAACATGTTGATGCAGGAGCTAGCGATAATTACGGGCGCTGTTGAGGCGATGGTCGTCGACTACCAGTGCGTAATGCCTGCAGTGGTTGATGTAGCTGGGTGCTACCACCTGGGTTCAGTGTTGAGGCGATACTTAACGCTTTAGGAGGCACCCTAGACCCCCTGATCAGCGCTTTAAGGGATGGAACGGTTAAGGGCATCGTAGGGATAGTTGGCTGCGTTAACCCGAAGGTAAGGCATAACTACAGCCACGTAACCCTGAGCAGGAGACTGATAGAGAACGACATACTGGTTGTAGGGACGGGCTGCTGGGCTATAGCTGCGGCAATGCACGGCCTCCTAAGCCCTGAGGCAGCTAAGAACGCCGGCCCAGGGCTTAGGAAGGTGTGCGAGTCCTTAGGGATACCTCCGTGCCTCCACATGGGTAGCTGCGTTGACTGCACCAGGATCTTAATAGCCCTTAAAGCCCTCTCCGAAGCGCTGGGCGTCGATATATCTGACCTACCGGCTGCTGGGTCAGCGCCTGAGTGGATGAGCGAGAAGGCTGTAAGCATAGGTACGTACTTCCTAGCGTCAGGGGTCTTCACGCACCTGGGCACTATACCCCCGGTGATGGGGAGCCCTAAGGTAGTGAAGCTCCTAACTGAGGACATCGAGGACTTAATAGGCGGTAGGTTCTACGTGGAGCCCGACCCCGAGAAGGCTGCTGAAACGATCATCGAGGTAATCATGGAGAAGCGGAGGAGGCTTAACTGGCCTGTGTGAGAGGGTTAGTAGGGGTATAGATGAAGCTCTTAATAGCTGGTAAGGGCGGTGTCGGTAAGACAACGGTAGCTGCCCTGCTATCCCACATACTAGCCGATAACGGGTACAGCGTCCTAGCCCTGGACACAGACTCGGTGCCTAACCTAGCTCAGAGCTTAGGGCTCCCCCTAGAGGTTGCTGAGGGTTTAGTGCCCCTAGCTAAGAACGAGGAGCTAGCTGAGGAGAGGACGGGTGCTAGGCCCGGTGAGGGGTGGGGCCTCCTATTCTCGCTAACCCCTAAGGTCGACGACATAGTCGATAAGTTCGGGGTCAGGGTTAGGGATGGTTTAAGCTTAGTAGTTGTTGGGAGCATCGATGCTGGTAAGGAGGGCTGCCTATGCCCCGCGATAGCCCTAGCTAAGGCCTTCCTAAACCACGTCCTACTTAAGAGGAGGGAGGTAATCGTTGTAGATGCTGAGGCCGGTGCTGAGGTCTTCGGTAGGGGGCTGGCCGAGAAGTTCGACATGACTATATGTGTCTCCGAACCGACCGTTAAGTCCCTAGCTATATCTAGGAAGCTGATCAAGATGTCTAGGGACCTAGGGGTTAGGAGGAACGTGCTAGTCATAAATAAGGTCGTCGACAACTTAAGGGCTGCGCAACTATACGCTAAGATGTTCTCAAACGACCCGGTGCCCTACCACATAGTTAGGTACGATGAGAACCTAGTGAGCATTGAGGCTAGGGGGTTAGGGGTTACAAGCCTACCTAAGGGGAGCCCAGTAGTAAGCGATGTTTTTTCACTGTACAACAAGGTGTTAAAACTCATTAAGCTCTAGGGGGTGGTGAGCTGTGTGTGAGTCTAAGGCGGTTATCGTAACGGGTAGCGGTGAGGAGGAGTTAATGGATGACGTAGCGGTTCTCGAGGTTAGGGATGACTCAACCGTGGTGTTGAGGGACATCCTAGGCAGGGTTAAGGAGGTAGGGGGTCTAAGGCTTAAGAGGATAGACTTCGTAAAGCACGTGATATACTTCGCTAAGCCCTAAACCCCGGGATGGGAGAGGATGCTTAACGAAAGTTCTTTTTTACTCCTAACACCCATAGCCCTGCTCGCAGCCTCAACGCTTTTCTCAGCCCCGTTTAAGGGGAGGGCAGGTAACTACGTATCCTCAGCCCTCTCAACAGCTGCCTCAGCCGTTATGTGCTACGTATCGCTGAGCACCCTCCTCTACAACGCCCGGTACCAGCTATCCGTACAGCTGTATGGAGGGGGAGGTACCTCCCCAGGCTTCCCCTCAGGTTTCGCTACCCTGGTGTTCAGGGTAGACGAGCTCTCAGCCGTATTCGTGATGATACTGGGGATGGTGGGCCTTACCTCATCCCTCTACGGGTTCAGCTACATAGGCAGGTTCGTTGGCAGGGAGCACATAGGGTTCTACGGCCTTAACTACTCCCTGTTCCTCCTATCGATGTACGCCGTCCTGATATCCTACGACCTATTCTGGTTCATAGTGTTCTGGGAGGTAATGACGATCTCATCCCAGTTCCTGGTGTCCTACGAGAAGGGGAAGGACGTAGCTGTTAGAGCTGGCTTCAAGTACTTCTGCATGGCTAAGGCGGGGTCCGAGGCGATAGTGGTGTCGGTCGTTATGGCTGTAATAGCCCTTACAGGCATGAACACCTCCTTCGAGTCCGTTAAGGCCTTCACCAAGGGCTTAGCGAGCGCTAACCCAGCCCTAGCTAACGCCATAATAGCTGCCCTCTTCGTAGGGCTGAGCGTTAAGGCAGCCCTAGTACCCCTACACACGTGGCTCCCGGACGCCCACCCCGAGGCCCCCAGCAACGTATCGGCCCTCCTGAGCGGGGTGATGATAAAGACCTCCGTATACATGATGTTCAGGCTCTTCCTCTACTTCTTCACCCCGACCACCCACTGGGGCCTCATAGTAGCTACGGTGGGGACCGTAACGCTGTTCGCTGGAACCATGTACGCCCTCCTCCAAACCGACTCGAAGAGGCTGCTAGCCTTCCACAGCGTAGGGCAGATGGGCTACATAGTCCTCGCCCTGGGAGCAGCGTTAACCCTGTACTCGATGGGGGGAGAGCTACCAGCAATGCTCGCATCGGTAGCTCTAGCTGCATCCCTATACCACGCGGTGAACCACGCCCTCTTTAAATCCCTCCTCTTCCTAACAGCTGGCTCGGTAGTCTACGCTACCGGGTCACGTAACCTGGACGTGCTCGGGGGGCTAGCTAGGGCTATGCCAGCTACGTCGGTAGCCGCCCTCATAGCATCCCTATCCATATCCGGCATACCCCCCTTCAACGGCTTCGTGAGCAAGTGGCTCATATACTCATCGACCATCCCCTCATCATCGATCCTCTCAGTGTACGGCGTGGTAGCCCTGTTCATAAGCGGTGTAACGGCCGCCTCCTTCGTGAAGTACTACACAACGATCTTCTCTAAACCACCGAGGGCTAGGCTGGAGGGCGTTAGGGAGGTGCCTCCACCGATGATCGCCTCCCAACTCATCCTGTCAGCGCTATGCCTCCTCCTAGGAGTCCTGCCAGCAGTAGCTCTAACCCTGGTAGCCCCGGTCCTCAGGATGTTCAACCTCCTCCAGTACCTTAGGCTGGCTGCACACCCCGCTATAGTCTTTATTGATGTGGATGGGGTTGCTGCTAACTCACCCCTACTACTAGCTGTAGTAGTAGGTACGCTGGCCCTATCGGTAGGGCTCGGGCTACGCACACCTAGGCCTCCGAGGCTGGGTGTCTGGAGCTGTGGGGTCCGCTTCGATAAGTACTTAATGAACATTCCCGGGGCGTCCTACCTCAAGCCCTTCGAGGAGGCCTTCCAATCCATCTACTCCTTCGGCTCAGTCCTCCACAAGTACTTCGTTAGGGAGCTCTCCAGGGCGTTCATGAACGCATCTAGGAGGGCGTCGGTAGTCATTGAGAGCCCCGCTGTAATGCTCACTGCCTTCCTCGCAACCGCGT
>NJEF01000096.1 GCA_002255065.1 Desulfurococcales archaeon ex4484_204
GAGGAGGAGCTAGTGTTTAAGGAGTCCTGGTGGGAAGGCGGGGGTAACGCGGGCCCCTCCTTCGAGGTCGCCATCGGCGGTTTAGAGGTCGCCACGCTGGTCTTCATGATGTATGAGTCCTTAAACGGTAGCTATAGGGAGATGCCCATAAAGATCGTTGACACGGGGTACGGTATTGAGAGGATAGCGTGGCTTACCCAGAAGACACCGACAGCTTTCCACGCAATCTACGGGGACCTAGTTAATGATTACCATAAGTTAATAGGTGTTAGCGAGCCCCCGGAGGAAATCCTAAGACTTGCCGTGAAGTACGTTGGAAGGCTTAACCCTAAGGACTTAGCGATGTATGAGCACCTTAAGAGCTCCTTAAAGAGGGAGCTAGGAATCGGAGAGGATGAGCTAGCTACATACCTTGATAACGCAATTAAGGTTTACACCCTCCTAGATCACGTTAAGACTGCAACTCTAATGCTAGCCGATGGGGTCGTGCCGTCGAACAGCGGGGAGGGCTACCTGGTGAGGCTAATCATAAGGAGGATCTTAAGGCTATTAAGCCCCTTAAAGTCGGAGGATGTATTAATTGAGCTCTTTAAGAAGCAGATAAGGTACTGGGCAGACATCTATACGGGTCTGCCGAGAAGGGAGCAGTATATTATTGACGTGCTCGGCAACGAGTGCAGGAAGTTTAAGGATGTTATAGCTAGAGCACCCCAGCTAGTTAGGAGGTACCTAAGGAAGGGTTTAGGGGTTAACGAGCTCGCGGAGCTCTATGATAGCCACGGCATTCCACCAGAGCTTGTAGCTGAGATTGCTAAGGGTTTAGGTAGGGAGCTAGTTATACCTAGGGATTTCTACGCAAGGATTGCTGCTAGGCATGGTAAGGCACCAGTTAAGGTTAGGGCTGGTGGTAAGGTACCTAGCGGAGTAGTGAGTAAGCTTAAGGGCTTAGAGGCAACGAAGTTATTGTTTCATGAGGATCCCTACATGAGGGTGTTTAAGGGTAGGGTTCTTAAGGTTATTGGCCCGTACTTTGTCCTAGACCAGACAGCGTTTTACCCTGAGGGTGGGGGTCAGGAGGCCGACACGGGTTATATAGTTCTGGGTAGCGGGGAGCTGTTTAAAGTAGTTGACGTGCAGAAGGTTGGGGCTTTAGTTATTCATAGAGCTGACCGCGAGCTGCCCCCATCTATCGAGGGTAGCTATGTTAGGGGGGAGATCGACTGGGAGAGGAGGTACGTTCTTATGAGGCATCACACAGCAACCCATATAGTTCTCGGTGTTTCAAGGCTTGTTCTAGGTGATCACGTTTGGCAGGCAGGCGCTGAGAAGACTAGTGAGAGGGCCAGGCTTGACATAACTCACTATAAGCTCCTAACGGACGGTGAGGTGAGGAGGATTGAGGACCTTGCTAACAAGGTTATACTGGAGGGTAGACGTGTTAACACCTTCTACATGCCTAGGTATGAGGCGGAGAAGAGGTACGGGTTTACGCTCTATCAGGGCGGCGTCCCTATGGAGCCTACGATAAGGGTTGTTGAGATTGAGGGCCTTGATGCCGAGGCATGTTTTGGAACACACCTGAGGAATACCATGGAGGTTGGGGCTATAAAGATCGTTGGGGTTGATAGGATCGCTGACGGAGTTGTTAGGCTCGAGTACGTTGCTGGGACTAAGGTATCTGAGTACGCTAGGAGGCTTGAGGATAGGGTTAGGTATGCCTCGAAGATCCTTGGCGGCGACGTAGTTAAGAGGGCTTCGTCAGTGATTAGGGAGCTCAAGGATATGAGGAACCTAATTAATAACTACAGGAGAATGTATGTAAGTCTGTACTCTAAACACGTTAAGGAGGGCTTAGAGAGCTTTAAGGGTGTTAGACTAGGGTTCTTTACCCCTGAAGTCGTTGACTACGACGCCCTTAAGGACGTGCTTATTAAGCTGACACGTGATGAGCCTGACTCCATTGTCGTACTTATACTGCCTAGGGAGGGTGGCACGTTTGTTGAGGTGTCCTTAGGTGTGAGGGCCTTTCTTAAAGGCTAGGCGCTATGGCTTTAAAGGGGCCTTATTTAAGGAGGGAGGTTAGGGATGCTATAAGGGATTATAAGTACTTACTCAATAGGGGGTACCCTCAGAAGGCTTCGCTAGACCTAATAACGTCTAGGTACCTGCTTAGAAGCGATGAGAGGTCCCTCCTCCTTAGGTGTGTACACAGGGATGAGGATGCTGAGGATGTAAGGAGGAGGGTTGTTAGCAGTATTGCAGGGGAGGATGTAGCTATAGATGGGTACAATACGTTATTAACTGTTGTGTCAGCCCTTGAGTGCAGAACCCTCTACGTATGCGATGACGGTATCGTAAGGGATCTTAGGAGCTCCTACATTAAGGACTTCTCAACACCGGTCATTATTAGGGCGCTAGAGCTAGTAGCTAGCGAGTTAGGGAGGGCAGGGCCAGGTAATATCACCGTAGTTCTAGATAGGAGTGTGAGCTGGAGTGCTAAGCACTCGGAAGCGATTAGGGAGGTAATGCCATTAGCTAGGGTGGTACTAGCGAGGAAGGCCGACATCGAGGTGATCCTAACCCAGGCTATAGCATGTACTAGCGACTTCGTAATACTTAGAAGGGCTAGGAGGGCTTACGACCTAGCAGGGTCGATAGTTAAGAAATTATTTCCGGAAAAGGTAGTGGATATAAATCCATTCACCAAGCCAGAAGGCGGTACCGTTTAAAAGACTGAGTAGCAGTAAAATCTAGGGCCCGTCGCCTAGCCAGGATAGGGCGCCGGCCTTCTAAGCCGGTGGTCGCGGGTTCAAATCCCGCCGGGCCCGCTTACCCATGCACACCTTCAACATAGTCATCTAATGTACTATGCTTTCAGTAAATAGTTGTTTCCCAACATAGAACTAAGGAGGAATACATCGTGCTTCTTAATGATGTTTACATTTGCTTTACCTTAATTGGTGAGATTAAATTCCCTATAAGGGCATCGTTGCTCGGCAAGAAGATTGGGTATCATTTTATAACAAACTAAGTCCTAGTTCTTCATGTAAGTTCGTGGAGCGAATTGCCAGGGCTAGAACGAATAACATTTATTTTAGTAGTGGACGGAGCTAGTAATGTATGGACTCATAATTAAAATCATCCTGTAGTGCTTCCTGTATTACTAATCAATATTAAAAAGCCTTAAAGCTCTAATAACGTTAATACTAACATTTTTCCATTATATTTCCCTCACTATAGAGCCATGAAGCATCATCTTTTAGTTCGTCATTCTTAATTAATGAGATATCGTCCTTAAACACTTTATTAAAGTGATTGCTAAGATGTTCGTTATGCATATACCAGTACTCAAAAGGATTCATACTATATAGTGGGGATATGTGCGTTCTCCTTAAGATGTACCTACGGATCCTAGTGATTTCATACATGAACTCCCCTAATCTTCCACGAAATATAGGTCTCCAGCCAGTCTTTTCCCAGGAATACAGCAATCCGTGAGGTCTCCTCCTTGTTAACCACTCAACATATATACGTTCTTTAAATCGTAGAGATGGGTTTACTTTAAGTACGTAGTCTAGGAAGTCTATGTCTAAAAATGGTGAGTAAAACTCAGTGAACCACTCAATAACCCTGTAGCCATTGAATATGCCGTTAACGCCCCGTTCGTAGAAGATGAACTCCTCTGCGTTTTTGTAAATTAGAGAAATTTATGTAATTAGTAGCCTTATACAACAGTTTCCTTGATATAGCGTATTTAGCGATTGTTAGAGGAAGAGCCGGGACGTGGTAAGGTCTGGAGAGATAGGTTCCTAATACGGCGTCGCCGAGCATTCCTGTATGTACTGCTCCTGTAAGGTTTAGTATTCCATGTTCATAAAGTCTTAAGAGAGCATAGAATGTATGTGCTGCGCCAAAGTAGGGAACCAATCCCCCACTTACTTCAACATTAATGTCTATGTTAAGTAAGTAGTGACCCCAATCTAGAGGGATAAAGATGTTCTTTATATTAAGGTCTCTAGCTATTTTTGTGCTTCAACGTGATCGTAATAGCCTGATTGACTAAAAGTAAAAGTAACTATGTCTCTATGGCCTAGTGCGTATTATGTTAACGTAACCATCCTTGAGTCAAGTCCACCACTTAAGGTAACGAGGTGATACTTAGCAATATCTTCATCAACTAAGAATTCACTGTATGTAGAAGCTATGAACCTTCTGTCAAGCTCATTGATAACTTCACTAGGGTCATTATATTTCGGCTCATTTATCTACCCTATAATAGCTTATTGTATTAAGAGTTTTATCGGCTGTATCTATTCGTAGGATCGTTCCCGGCATAACCTTATGAACATCCTCTATAATGGTAACATCCCTTATCATGTAACCAAAGCTTAGAAGGAAGTAGGCCTCCCTTAGATCAAGGTGAATGCGCTTACCCAGTCCTGTTAACGTGTGAGGGATCAATGAGTACTCCGAAGATATAACTATTAGGTCATCATCTACATAGTAATACAGGGATTTAGATGAAATGTGATCTACAAAAGCGTGAATTACTCTCTCCTTAGGATTAAATATTAACCCTGAAAAAACTCCATGGGTTCTCTGAAGAAATTCCTTAAATTTGATAACCTCATCCGGATCAGCTAACATATTCATAAGTTCCTTTCTCCACTCAACAGACTTAGTGTATGGCTTTACAACAAGACCTGTAAACAGGGATACCCCGTCATGCTTAACTTTGAAGATGTTGAATCGCTTAAACCCTCTATTAAATATGTTAGCAGCAAGTACAGCGTACCTGCCACAGTTTAACGTACTTACATGGTGCTCCATTGTATTAGGGTACAACTTCTTAATTCTTGAGGTTAGCAGATAACTTACTTTGCTTAAATTATTATAGTCTCTACTATTCCTATCTACAAGGACGAAGTATATTCCCGGCATGACCAGCTTCCCTCAGCCCAGCTAGTTCTTACTCCTGTACTTTATCCTTTTTACACCATTATTAGTAAGTTCTATACCTCTATGAGGTATTACAGCTTTAGGGTGCTATGTTGTCATAGCTGGTATAGTGCGTAGTAATGGTTATTTAAGATGATATGCAACAATTCCCGAATTTCCGCTGGAAGTACACTTTTTCACGCTTTCCATTTTGCACTCTTGTAAGTGATGCAGGTTATACCTTAACTTCCTTAGAGGTAGCTATTGCAAACTTAACTACTTAGCATTACTAGCGTTAAGCTAAGCTTTCCGTGGGGTTGAATCTTTTATTGCAATGTTTACCTGTGAAAGTGATGATGCAGCTACAGTCTTCTTTAAACCTTCTATGAAATCCTTACTAGAGCCTTACATGTTGAGGAGCATGTAATGCGGATGCTCTATGCTCTAAACAAGCTTAGCTCCTTACACTGCTCAACAGCTACAGGCCTTAGCTTCATTAATACTGTCTTTATGACCTCGTAGTTATCGATGATCTTAGCTAGGTCCTCGTTTACGTCTCCTGTTAAGCCGTCTATAGCTATTACCTTCTCTATGTGGTTATCCTCAATGCATAGCACTATGTAAGCGGGATAGTAGATAACCCTGATATCCCTGACTTCCCCGTTCATGGCCTCAGCGACCCTGATCAGTTTAAGTATGGGAACTCTAGGTAGTACCACGGAAGCGTTTCTACTAATACTGCTAGGCACCCTCTCCTTAACTGTTAAGACCTCCTCGCTCCTAGCTGCTTTAAGTGGGTCAGCGAACATTTTAAGGGAGCTGTACTTCATCTCAATTAGGTCGCCGTAAACATCTATGAGGCCTCTAGATGCTAGCATATCTATAACGTTTTTAAGGATCCTCATATCGATGTTCATCTCAGCTGATAGCTCCCCTAAGGGTACTGCAACTCTTCTCGACACTATGCTTAAAGCCTCGATAGCCCTCTCAGGGAGCTCGGTAAAGCTACCCATAGTCTCATCAATACCTATGCTATCACCCTTCCTCACCACGCAGTAGCCCCTAACTCCATCAAACACTAGGGAGGCCTCCTCAATCAGTACGCTAGACCCCTCAAGCTCCTCCACTGTGAACCTAGCGTCTACCCTAATTAACGGTATGAAGGCTAGTGTAAAGCCGTCTAACCTACACCTCCTCTTAGAGAAG
>NJEF01000015.1 GCA_002255065.1 Desulfurococcales archaeon ex4484_204
CCGTCCTCGCCAACCTCTACTACGTGCTCCTTACGCACCCTCTCGTACACGATACGTGGTAACTTTATGGGTGTAACAACAGCGTATTCATGGCCTGTACACCGAAGCTGATCGATTAGCATGCTGAGCTCTCCTAAACCGTCAGGTGAATTAAAGATAATTACTGCAGCCTCCCTACCTTCATCGTACGGAGCGATATAGTACATGAGCTCCTGCGCGTTAAAGAGTGCTGAGGAGGTCTTACTTAGAGTCCTTAAGGATAAGGTGAGGTATATAGCTGGTGATGAGTAGCTCCCAGTATACGTAGCTAAAACATGTGTTTTACCGTTAAGGAAGGCTTTCAAGAAATCGCTTACTACACCTATAACCTCATTACGTATCTCACTAACTAACTCACTAACACTACCTTCCAGGATATCACTGCCTACCACATCCCTCACCCAAGAGCCTTAGGGTCATGAACACCTAGGAAGCACACTTTAAATGCTTATTAACGTTTAGCTAGTCGGTTGATTGGTGCGGGGGTGCCCGAGCTAGGTCAAAGGGGTCGGGCTCAGGACCCTTTAAGGGGTGGGAGCCCCGATGGCGTAGGCCTGCGTGGGTTCGAATCCCACCCCCCGCACCACCCTTTAAAGGCCGGTAAACGTGCTAATACTATGCTAGGAAAATGAGGTTTCTCACAAACCTGCTACATGATGTGGCATGGATACTACATGGCGCCGGGGCGGGGATTCGAACCCCGGTGCCCCGTAGGGGGCAGTGGGTCTCGCGGTAGTGCCGGAACTCGAGCCCACCCCCTTGAACCGCTCGGGCACCCCGGCCCGCATTTAAATCTCTATCATGCTTTATTAAGTGTTAGCTTCTATTTAAAATCCTGGGATGTTCGCTATACTGCTAGCTACCCCCCTGGCCCTCCCGAGCTTTTCCTGATGCTCCTCCAGGAATCTTAATAGCTTCTCACGAGCCATTAACTTGCACTCCCCGCAAAGCATCCTCCCAGACTTACAGTCCCAGTAGATTCTCTCCAACTCCTCATCGCTTTGAACTAGGTGGTATGTTAGCATCTCAAAGACGGGACACTTCTCCGGTACCCCACCCATCTTTCTCTGCTCTTCCGCCGTCGGCCTCCCTCCCGTTAGGGACTTCATGATCTTGCTTCCAGCACTTTCTAGGGGCTCTGTAAGAGCTATGAATGATTCAGGCCTTGACGAACTCATCTTACCTCCATCAAGGCCCATTAAGAACTTATGGTATGTTGATGCAGGTCTCTTAAGGCCTAGCTCGCTAGAGAATCTATCGGCGACATCCCTTGCAAGCCTTAAGTGTGGGTCCTGGTCTGGCCCTACGGGAACTAGGACGGTGTTAAAACCTCCGAAACTCTCTAGCTGGGGGTGCAGGATATCGGCCATTTGAGTTAAGACGGCGATCAGCTTACCTGGGTCCAGCTCTTCACCGTAAATGGCTTTAAGCTCCGACATCGTTACCTTCCTTGAGAACAGCTGTATTAGGCGGTAGTAATCCCTCTCGTAATTGGTCTGGAAGTAGACGTGGAGGTTCCTCGTGCTTAAACCCAGCGCTAAGTAGTTCGCTAGGTAGTCATTTATAGCTAGATTAACTATCTCCCCCCTATCCAGTTTCCTCACGGCGTAGGCCTCAGCATCCGCAATAACTATGAATATCTCTGCCCCGAGCTGTTGATAGTAGATAACCTGGTCGATAACCATCTTGTGGCCGAAGTGCATCCTGCCTGATGGCATGATCCCGGTTAGTATGGAGAACTTCTCGTTCCTCTTTAGTGCAGTAATTACCTTATCAAAATCCCTATGCCCGAAGACTACCCCCCTCCTCATAAGCATGTGAGGCTCCGTAATCCTTGAAAGCTCCTTCAATACCTCTGAGAACGGTTTAATACCAAAGTACTTAAACAGCCTCTTATACTCAACTACATTCTCTGTCCCCCAAGGGCTTAACCTAAGCCCCACAATAGGCAACACCAGGGATAGTATGTATTGTTGAAAATTTAAAAATTATAGTGGAGGGCTAAGGGTCTAACCAGGTGGGCTAAGGTGTTGAAGCGGGGAGTGCTTAACACACGGGTTATCTAACCACTAATAGCATACCCTAAAGCTTCGCTCTCTAGCTAGTAACGCTTTTACTTGGTTGTGGTGCCGCGGCCGGGATTTGAACCCGGGTCACGGGCTACCCACGCAGGGCCCTACCTGCTCGAAAGGCCCGTATACTTGGCCTGGCTATACTACCGCGGCTACCCTTAGTAAGGTGGGTTCACCAGTTTTTAACTTTGAATTCCTACTCCTGAGGGAGGGTTTGTGGTTAAGGCTTCTTGCTGTTTAAACACGGCGAGGGGGTTAAGGGTTAGGAAGCCTACTAGGATGCTCTCAGGAGTTACTGTTGTTGCGGTTATGATGCACCCCTTCCCCTGCCCGCACGGGAGATGTGTTTACTGTCCAGGAGGTCCTGAGTTCGGTACACCTCAGAGCTATATAGGTGAGGAGCCTGCCCTAATGCGTGCACTAAGGTTGCGTTTCGACCCTTACGAGCAGGTTAGAGCTAGGCTTACGCAGTACGTCATGATGGGGCACACACCTAGTAAGGTGGATTTAATAGTTATGGGAGGCACGTTCACATCAATACCTCTAAGCTATAGGGCCTGGTTCTTAACAAGCGTGATCGAGGCATTCAATAGGTTTCCTAAGCCTAAGCCCTCAGCCCTCCCAAGCCTTGAGGAGGCCCAGCTCAGGAACGAAGTAGCTAGGATAAGGGTTATAGGGGTGACCTTTGAAACCAGGCCTGACTGGGCTAGGGAGAGGCATGCCGACGAAATGCTCTACTTAGGGGGTACGAGGGTGGAGCTAGGTGTTCAGAGTATATACGACGACGTGTTGAGTAGGGTGAGGAGGGGTCACGGTGTTAAGGAGGTTGTGGAGGCGACGAGAATTCTCAAGGACTCCGGGTTCAAGGTGGCTTACCATATAATGCCCGGACTACCGGGCTCCGATATCGATAGAGATATTGAGATGGTTAAGGAGATATTCAGCAATCCTGACTTCAGGCCTGATATGCTGAAAATATACCCGACCCTCGTAGTTAAGGGAACGGAGCTCTACAAGTGGTGGAGGGAGGGTATGTATAAGGCCCTTACCGATGAGGAGGCCATAGAGCTAATCTCGGAGATGTATAGGTACATACCTAAGTGGGTCAGGGTTATGAGGATCCAGAGGGACGTACCAGCTAATATCATAGAGGCAGGGCCTAGGCTAGGTAACCTAAGGGTATACGTAGAGAGGAGGGTTCTCGAGAAGGGCTTAAGGATAAGGGAGATAAGGTATAGGGAGGTAGGTAGGGCAGTTGCTAAGGGTATTAAGCTGGGTAAGATAGTAATCACTAAGGAGGTCTATGAAGCGAGCAACGGTGTTGAGGTGTTTATAGCAGCTGAGGATGTAAGCGGCGATGCCTTGGTCGGCATTTTAAGGCTTAGGATACCTTCAGGAACGGCCCACAGGCCCGAGGTTGACTCTAAGACAGCAATAATTAGGGAGCTACACGTTTACGGCCCTGAGGTACCTATTGGGGGGCACGATACCCAGGCATGGCAACATAAGGGGTGGGGAAGGAGGCTCCTCCGCGAAGCCGAGAGCGTTGCCGTGAATGAATTCGGTGCTAGGAAGGTTCTAGTGCTTTCAGGTATGGGTGCTAGGGAGTACTATAGGAGGCTCGGGTATAGAAGACCATCGAACTCCCCTTACATGGTTAAGGCCCTTTCTTAGTTGCAATGAAGTATACGTTGCTTGACCTCCTCCTAAAGGGTGAGTAGTACCCTGTGCTTATAATGATTAAACCGCTGTCTTTAATAGCCCTTTCTAACTCCTCCTTGCTGTATAGGTAGTAATACCTGAAGAGTACTAGCTTCCTACCTAACCTCTTGGTCCTCCAGGGCACTAACACCTCCCTTAGCATCTTAACTGATGGCGGAAATACCAGTGTTAAGGCGTTTAACAGTATTCTACGTAGATGAATTCGCTGCCATGGAGACCACGTAGTCACTAGGAGAAGTCCACGGGCTCTGAGAACTCTATGGAGCTCACTTAATGCCTTATGGACCTCGTCCGGAGGTATATGGTGGAGTACAGCTATGGTGATTATAGTGTTAAAGGAGTTACTTCTTAGGGGTAAGTTCCTAACATCAGCTAAAACGAAATCGCTAACTACTTTAAAACTCCTCGCTCTAGCCCTAGCTGTTAGCAGCATCGAGAAAGATGTATCGGTGCATACAACGTACCTCCCCCTGTCCATAGCAGCTAACGATAGCCCGTTAACGCATGGGCCAGAACCTACGTCTAGAACTGTCTCCCCCTTCAGAAGAGCAGTTATTGGCCATGGCCTGCTCCTTAGAAAGGCGTAGCTAAGCGCTATGTACTCATAGGACGCTTCAAGGTCATAGAACCTTCTGAGGATCTCCGTAATTAGGTTATGCCTAACCATGGTGTTGAAACCCTGCTAGCTTTCAAGGGTTCCATGGAGTATTTGGTGGGCCCGCGGGGATTCGAACCCCGGACCTCCCGGTTATCAGCTACGCCTAGCGCCGCCCCCTCACTTTCTTATAAGAAGCTTTTTAAGTTTATAGAACTCCATTAAAGTTCCTCGGTGAGGGGGGTGAGGTAAAAAAGGGGAGTTCGGAGGCGGCGCTATCGGGCGCTCCACCAGGCTGAGCTACGGGCCCAGCCAGGGATACTTTATCCTTGCTCGGCTTTTAAGGTTTTACCTAGCTAGGTGTACAAAACCTTTACTGTTTTTAAAAGGGAGGGGCTGTTGTTGCTGCTTCAGCATGCTAGGTGAACGCTTAAATACCTAGGAGAGTTTTTACCATTGGGCGGCGGTCGTCTAGCCTGGTCTAGGACGCCGGCCTGCCAAGCATTAAGCCGTGGAACGCCGGAAATCCCGGGTTCAAATCCCGGCCGCCGCACCATTACTGAACCATCCTCTGTTTTAAATGCATAGAAGGGTTCATGTAGTCCGTGACTCCATACTGTTGCTGTGTGGCGGGCCCGAGGGGATTCGAACCCCCGACATCCGGCATCCCCGACCGTCAGTGGTGGGCTTTAGGAGGCCGGCGCTCTATCCTGGCTGAGCTACGGGCCCTTATCTACATCTTAATTGATAGGGGAGTTTTAAACGTTAATGTACGCTATCGATTAGGTTAAGGTTTATAGTGCTTGTTTGCGTTGTTTTCTCGGTGCGGGGGTGCCCGAGCTAGGTCAAAGGGGTCGGGCTTAAGACCTTCCGGCAGCGGTGGGAGACCCGATGGCGTAGGCCTGCGTGGGTTCGAATCCCACCCCCCGCACCAAGAACGAATAACTTTCGAGTAGGGTTCCTTCGAACCCTCCCTACCTGCTGCCCGCCGGTTAGCACTGTAAATACGGTGATAGAATTGAATCATAGGCTGTAAAGTTAAGCATCGGGCTATTTCAGAGATGAGCTACTGTGCATCCTAAGACCCGCGTTATTCTTTAAAGGAATAGCAACGATAGGTGTGAACACTACCTCGCCCTCTTCTTAATCAACTTAAACCCGCATTTAGGGCACGTACCGGGCTTACTGCTAGTGTAGCCGCATACGGGGCAGACGTATACGTACCTTCTATACCTCCTGAGCTCGGGGACCTTTATACCATGAACCTCTGCACCGATTCTTAAAGCGACGTTCTGTACTGAGTGATCGTCTGTTACAACGACCACCCTTTTACACACCTTCTTTAAAAGGCTTACTAAGGCGAGCAGCGATATATCGGTTTTTGAGAGCCTTTCGAACTCTCCTAGGTTTTTAGATAGGGATGCAACATACCTTACTTCATCTTTAGGGGGTTCAACAACTATCAACTTACCAGCACTTAATAGGTATTGCAGGGCAAGTCTGCTCCTCAAGTCTTTTACCTCAGCTATGACTTCAGGGACGGTTAAGGACCTACCTACCAAGTTGAGTGGTGTGGATGCAAAGAACCCCGCTGCATCAATTACATAAGCTGTACCCTCTTTACATACATCTCTCAAAGAGCCTGACATAGTAATCCCTCAAATAGAACCTTGCAAACCTAGCTGGGATGGGGGCCTTGGTTATCTCTACGACCTCACCAGGCCTTACCTCAGCAGCTATAATGCCGTCAGCTAGGACTATCAGGTCTGGCGAGTCACCCGACACCACTATCCTCACTGTAGTAGTTGATGGCAGGACAACAGCCCTAGAGCAGAACGTTATTGGTGCTAGAGGTGTTATAAGGATGACGTCAAGCCTAGGATCGACTACTGGCCCCCCTGAGGCGAGGCTATACGCTGTTGACCCTGCAGGGGGGGCCACGATAACTCCATCCCCTACTAGGAAGTATATGGGTTCCTCATCCTTTAAAACCCGTAGCCTAGCAACCTTACCTCTAGCATCACCTGATGTGGTAACAGCGTACTCGTTTAGAACGTAGGGAAGTCTAGCACTACCTATGCTAGCCTTTAACCTTATATAGTCCACTAACTCGTAATCCTGCGATATCAACCTATCGATAGCTGTCTTATACTCGAATGGAGCTACGTCGCATAGGAAACCCCTCCTGCCGTACCTTATCGTTATTAACGGTATAACGCTGTCCCTAAGCATGTGCAGCGTCCTTAGCACCGTTCCGTCACCCCCTATAACAACTATGAAGTCGAGGGTGTCCCTACCCACTGTAAACAACCTATGCCATGTTAGGTGCTCCTTAGCCCTTGAGTCTAGATACGTCTCTATACCCCTAGCTTCAGCATACTCCATAACCCTCCTAGCCAGTGTTAATGCCTGTGGGCTCCCTAACTTCGGTACCACACCTATACGCACTCCTTACACCAACTACTTTAACTACTTTAAGGGTTATAGATAAGTTCTAGGTAGGGCGTCACGCAGTCGAAATGTGTGAGAGTGCATAGGCTAGATGCTGAGAAGGCTATAAGGCTTCTTACGGTGGGCAATCTACGTAACGCTAAGCTCAGGGTTAAGAGGGTGCAGGACTACGTCCTCATCCCATTAAACATCGACGTTAATATCGACGACCTTGGTAAGGCCTTAGAAGGGGTGCAGTGGGCTATATGTGAGGACAATTTTGAGGAGGTAAGTACTGGTAGGACATACAAGGACATCCTTAGAGGGAGGATTCCTGAGCATGTTCTTAGCAGGCTGCCGAGCTCCTTCGATGTTATAGGCGATATAGCGGTAATAAATCTGAAGGAAGGTGCTAACGACGTCCTAAAGTATGGGGTAGTTATCGCTGATGCGTTAATGGGGGTTGCGAGGAACGTTAAGTCCGTGTATGTGTCGGTAGGGGGCCTGCAGGGGGAGTTTAGGTTGAGAGCCCTGCACTACCTAGGAGGTGAGCGCAGGACTAAGTGCGTTCATAAGGAATACGGGATTAAGTTACGTGTTGATATAGCTAAGGCCTACTTTAACCCATCCCTTGCAGAGGAGCATAGAAGGGTTGCTGAGCTTGTTAAGGATGGGGAGTTAGTAGCCGACCTATTCGCTGGCGTAGGCCCCTTCACACTACACATCGTGACTAAGAGGAGGGCTAAAGTGTTCGCCGTTGATATTAACCCTGACGCCATAAAGTGCCTGCTCGAATCCCTTAAGCTCAATAGGTCTAGATTGATTGGTGAGGTGGTAGCGATAGCAGGCGATGCTAGCTCATTTATTTCCGTAGTTAGGAGAGGTGCCTTTAACAGAGTGATAATGAACCTACCCCGCAAGGCCCTGGACTTCCTACCATACGTTAAGGAGGCGGTTGCCGTAGGCGGGGTAATCCACGTATACGTCATAGGTGAATCCCTTGAGGAGGTTTTAAGCAAGGTGAGGGGGGAGCTAGACCCAGGAATGCATATAGTAGGTGCTACTAGGGTGCTTGACTACTCACCTAGGAAGTATATCTTCCGTGTCGATGTAAGGAGGGCTGCGTAGTTAGTGTATAGGGCGTGCCAGGTAAATATTGTGCTTGTTCCTGAACACCCTAACCGCTAACTTCATACCCACGCTGAGTCCCTCACCTATTATAGTTATTACGCGGTTAGGTAGCTGGGTAGGGATTGCTAGCCACTCGTTCTTAAGCCACCCTGGAGCAACTACTTCCACCCTAACTTTATCCCCGACCCTAAATAGTAGTGGTGGTGTTGGGGCCTCCTTAACACCGTAGTCCCTTTTACTTAGAACTAGCTTCACTGAAAACCTCTTTTCAAGCCTTCTAAGGAAGCTGTAAAACCTGCCCCAACTAATGATTTTCACACCTTTAGGGACCCTACCATGCTTATGCTTAACGAACTTCTGGATACCGAAGGGAGGTGACCTCCTCCCAACACCTATCCTTATTCCCCACCTCACCATATCGTTGATGTCGCTATCGTTTATGCCGGGGAGGTACACCGGTGTTAATGTTATGTCAGTGGATGTGCTCCTAACGATGTACTCGGCATACTCCATAACCCTCCTCACGCTGTAGTAGCGTGCTCCCTGGAGGTAGCGGCCCTTATCCTCGTCCAGTGTGTCAATGCTTAGGTTAACCCTATCTAAGCCGGAGCTTGAGAGCTTATCGACTAGCTTATAGGTTAGTGTTAACCCGTGGGTTTGAAGGCTAACGACCTCTACTTCAGGGATCGTTTTTAGCTCATGGATTAAGTCGGGTAGTTTGTCGTACAGTAAGGGGTCGCCCACCGTATCGATGTGCGCTTCTAGGTGCCTGCCCTTAAGCTTAGCTAGCGCATTTACCCAGTCGATTAGCATGTCGTGGGCTACGTAGTACTCCGCCCTCCTCCACCTAGACCTAGGCCCTGCATCAGTTGAGCAG
Source organism: Desulfurococcales archaeon ex4484_204 (assembly GCA_002255065.1). GTDB lineage: Archaea > Thermoproteota > Thermoprotei_A > Sulfolobales > NBVN01 > EX4484-204. Next base: position 8,867 of record NJEF01000015.1, read on the forward strand.
AAAATGCATGAGAGTGCGCAGAAGCTCACCGGCCTTACCTGGATGATGTTGGTTCCCCTATCAATTAACCCGAAAGCTATAGAGCCAATTAAGGGTACGTCGACGTCGTAGCCAACTCTTACAAGCTCCCTGCCCTGCACGTTAATATTTGTAGAGCTCCGCCCCCTCATAGTACACGGTCCTCCTAGCTACTACATCGATGTAGTCCTCAGGGATTACTGGCTTACCCCTATCGTAGGGGAAGGCGTATGGAAGCTCTATCGTTAGCATCACCCTACCTAGGTTAACCTCTATTGTTAGGCCCTCCTTAATAGCTATGTCCCTAAGTTCAGCGCCTCTAAGCATTCTCCATAGTACGTATGCGGTGCCAGCGATCGTTAGCTGCTTTCTGCCTAAGTTCCTGGAGAGCTCTTCCCTGAACTTACTAGTTAGGAGCTCCCTTGTCCTACCTCTAGGTGGGTGGTCACCCATTATGCCCCCAATGATTACGGCATCGGCTCTTACCAGCTCAGCCCTCTTCAGCTCCTTCTTGGCTTGAGGGTCTAGAACGATGACATTACATGCTTTAAGCTCCCTAACAACCTTAACGGCGGTGTCGCTGAGAACTAGTCCTAAACCCTTTAACATGTCCCTATCATCCTCCCTCCTAACGTTTGTGAAGATGAGGACCTCCTTGAATAGCTTGGAAACGTATCTATACTCGCTCATTAACCATGGCGATACGTGGGGCTCCAGGTGCTCTATGATGATAGCTCTTACCATGCTAGTAACAACGTAGTTTACGGCTTAATTTCCTATACGGTCACTTTAGCGAACTTACTGACGATGTGCTTAACTAAGTCCTTGATCCCTCGGTCTACTTTAACGATCACTAGTCCCTCGCTGGGCTGTCCGTAGGTGACGCAGAAACCTGTGTGTGAGTACATTATTGCTGTTAGTGTGAGCAGGTCCTCCTCCCCGCTGACCAGCACGAGGGTTTTAACGTTGTTTAGGGATTCCTGAATAGCGTGGGATACAGCTTCCTCCGCCTCCTCAGTAATGGTGCTAGGAGGGTTCCTTACATGGACTACCTTATTGAATATACCGATGGGTAGCTCGGGCTCCCGGTCCTGCCTAAGGGTTCTGCGATCGATTACGCATACGTCGGGGATGAATCCCGCTCTTACTAGGGACTCACAGCATATATCCCCTACAGCGATGGTGTGTGAGCACGTCCTAAGCATGTTTACTGCTTCAGCGGCTACGTCTACGTAGTTATTACCCCTTAGTAATATGCCGAGGCTTTTCCTTAGCTTCCTTCTTAGGTGGCTCGGTAGCTTTAAGGCCTTCATGGCTTTAAGCCCTAACCCGCTATGTCCTCCATGGTTAGTAGAACCGCCCCAGAACTCAGCATCTCGCTTAGCGCTTCCCTAGACCCCTCCTCGCTCACACCAGCAATGGCGTCGGTTAGTAGGAAGACCTCGTAACCTAGTTTAAGGGCGTCAAGCACCGAGGCCTTAACGCAGTACTCAGTTGCTACACCAGCTACGAACAGCCTCCTAACACTATTCATGCTTAGGACGTAGTGTAGCTCCGTACCGTCAAAGGCTGAGTAGGCCTCTCTATCAGGTAGGTAGGCCTTTGACACCACTATAGCGTTGCTGGGTAGCGCTAGCCCTGGGTGGAACTCAGCCCCTTTACTACCCTGAATGCAGTGGGGAGGCCATGGACCGCCCCTAGTCTTAAACGATATATGGTTAGGCGGGTGCCAGTCCCTGCTAGCAATTATGAGCGCTCTATGTTTAATGAACATGTCTATGTACTTGTTAACGGTAGTTACTACTGAACTACACCCCGGTATGGGGAGGGCCCCGCCTTCACAAAAGTCGTTCTGCAGGTCTACTATTAGTAGCGCAGAGCCAGCAGTTAACGATACCTTCACGCTCCCACCATTAAATTACTATATTGGGGTCCTTAACTTTAACTTAGGTCTACCTACCTTAATACAAACCAATAAATTAACTTTATACAAAATACGTATCAATAAGTATTAGATGCAATTAGAATAGACGCCTAAGAACTTATAAGACCCCCAGTACAACCTAGTATTTGGCGCTTGCAGTACCTACGCCGCAGCTTCCTGGCGGCGGCTAGGCCGGACTCGGGACGGAGTCCCGTGAATGAAGGGCCTACCTCCAGCTGCGGCGACAGCAGCGTCATGATACTGATCACGTGGGGGCCCGAATAAGCTGGGGGAGCTACCCTCAGTACATTCGGGCCTGACAGAGGCCGCCTCGGACCACGTAATAGGTTAGCCCCTGCACCCCGCGGCCTTGCGGCTGCGATTCCGGTTGATCCTGCCGGACCCGACCGCTATCGGGGTGGGGCTAAGCCATGGGAGTCGTACGCCCCGATTACCGGGGCGTGGCGAACGGCTGAGTAACACGTGGCTAACCTACCCTCGGGACGGGGATAGTCTCGGGAAAGGCGGTTCTAGCTTAGAGCTAGGCCTGCCCCCGAGACTGGGACTAATCCCCGATAGGTGGGGATGCCTGGAAGGGTTCCCCACCGAAAGGGTTCTACGGGGATGTCCGTAGAGCCGCCCAAGGATGGGGCCACGGCCCATCAGGTTGTTGGCGGGGTAACGGCCCGCCAAGCCGATAACGGGTAGGGGCCGTGAGAGCGGGAGCCCCCAGATGGGCCCTGAGACAAGGGCCCAGGTCCTACGGGGCGCACCAGGCGCGAAAACTCCGCAATGCGGGCAACCGTGACGGGGCCACCCCGAGTGCCCCGAAGAGGGGCTTTTCCCCGCTGTATGAAGGCGGGGGAATAAGCGGGGGGCAAGTCTGGTGTCAGCCGCCGCGGTAATACCAGCCCCGCGAGAAGGGATGGGGTATGGCCCCTAACGCTCAGGTGATGTGTATGAGGCGCTAGCTATAGCTTGCTCATACCTGATACCTCCATACCCCTCCCTCGCGGCTGGTCGGGGCGATTATTGGGCCTAAAGCGCCCGTAGCCGGCCCGGTAAGTCCCCCCTTAAAGCCTCGGGCTCAACCCGAGGACGGGGGGGATACTGCCGGGCTAGGGGGCGGGAGAGGCCGAGGGTACTCCCGGGGTAGGGGCGAAATCCGTTAATCCCGGGAGGACCACCAGTGGCGAAGGC
>NJEF01000016.1 GCA_002255065.1 Desulfurococcales archaeon ex4484_204
AAGAAGAGGTTGCCCAACGACTACAAAGGTGAGTGGTTTGTACTGTTTAGCCATCCAGCAGATTTCACACCGGTGTGTACTACGGAGTTCGTAGCGTTTAGTAAGAGGTATGAGGACTTTAAGAAGCTGAACACAGAATTAATAGGTTTAAGTGTTGATAGCACGTTTAGCCATATTAAGTGGATTGAGTGGATTAAGGAGAAGTTCGGGGTTAAGGTACTATTCCCAATAATTGGAGACCCTCAGGGCTATGTTGCGAGGAAGCTCGGGATGCTACACGCTGAGTCAGCTACACACACAGTTAGAGCAGTGTTTGTTGTGGATAGTGATGGAGTTATAAGAACTATACTCTACTACCCACTAAACCTCGGCAGACATGTTGACGAGATCTTGAGGATCGTTAAGGCCCTTCAAATAAGCGATAGGCTCGGCAGGGCGATGCCGGCCAACTGGCCTAACAATGAGCTAATAGAGAGGGCAGTAATAGTGCCTCCAGCAGCTACGGTACAGGAGGCGGAGGAGAGGTTAAAGAAGTATAAGTGCTACGACTGGTGGTTCTGCTATGAAGACGTAGTATCTAAGGAGGAAGTAGATGAGGTAAGGAAGTTCCTTGAAAGAGCTTCTAAACCTAGATAAAACATTTTTAGCAAGCTAAGGCCATCTCTACCCCCTTTAAGAGTGGTGGCTCCTCTTGGTTAAAATTCGCGTAGATAAGGTTATGAAAGACCTGTACGTTCTAAGGATCGATGACGAAAAAACACGGTTCTTTGAGGCCTTATGGGACATACCCGAGGGTATAACTTACAATGCATACCTCCTCATATCAGAGAAGGTAGTGCTATTTGATACGTGGAAGCACACCTATGCCGAGGAGTTCGTGGGTGCTTTAAAGAGCGTCGTAGAGCCTAGGGACATAGACTTCATAGAATTGCATCACCTTGAGCCGGACCATAGTGGTTCGCTACCTAAGGTATTAAAGGAAAATGGGTATCGAGCAGTAGTACTTGCTAACCCTCTAGCTAAGGGAATGATTAGCTCGTTTTACGGGATTACACCTAAGTTTAAGCCGATCAAGGATGGCGACACCTTAAATATTGGTAAACACACCTTGAAATTCATCTACGCCCCCTGGCTGCACTGGCCCGAAACGATGATGACTTACATAGAGGAGCTTAAAACCCTCCTAACCTGCGATGTTTTTGGAGGGTTCTCGATACCTCCCTCTCTTTATGACGATAGCGATGAAGTCGTAGCTAAGTACCTAGACCACGCCAGGAAGTACGTTGTAACTGTGGTTGGTCACTACAAGGACTTCATAGTTAAGGGCATTAACAAGCTAGATAAGCAAGGACTGGATATAGGGGTTATTGCACCATCTCATGGACTTATATGGAGGCATAAGCCTGGACTAATAAAAGAGAAGTACTTGAAGTGGGCACTAGGTAAGCCAGCAGAGGGTAAGGTCCTTGCAGTCTATAGCTCTATGTACGGCTTCATCGAGGAGGCAGTAGAGATATTCATTAACGAGCTCTCAAGGCTTGGAGTTAAGGTGAGGCTGTACAAGTTTAACGATGTAGAGAGGTCATCGATGGCCGATATATTGAGTGATGCCGTTGACGCATCTGCTATAATACTGGGTGCAGCTACCTATGAAAACGATGTATTTCCGTACATGGACTACGTGGTCAGGGAGATAGTGTGGAAGGCATCGTTTAAGAAGCCCGCAATAATTATATCATCCTATGGCTGGAAGGGTGCTGCTGGGAGAAAGCTAGCGAAAGTACTTAGCGATGCCGGGTATAAGGTACTAGACGTGGTTGAGTTCAGGGGATCCGCTAGGTACAACGATAGGGAGCTCATTAAGAAGTGCGTTAAGAAGCTCGTTAAGGAGCTCAGGGTATAGGTGAGTTAAAACTTGTTTTTAGCTTAGCTCTCAATCTTTATCCTCTTTCTAGCCTCCCATAGCCCGTGGAGATTGCAGTACCCGATGGCGTGTATTACGCTGCTCTTCCTAAGCCTTAGAGACATCCTTATACGAGGCTAGGTAGGTGTTAGGCTTACCGTTGCTAGGAGTATTGGGTTGAACTTCCTGCCCTCATCATAAAAGTACAGCTCTACCCTCCTTATTGAGTGACCTAGAGTGTTTGGGTGGGGACCTATCTCCACCTCCAGGTGAACTCCTTATTCGCCTTAACCTTATCTGGTGCCTTAATCTTAGGTGTGTGGGCCTCTACCTTACTTGTAGTTACACCCCGAGCGGTTTCAGGCTGAATATTAAGCTCTTAAACTCCCTTAAGCTAAGTCCCCATCTTAAGGTACTGAGCGCTGGAATATAAGCGTGAACTGCGGATGCTTTACCTTAAGTAAATTAACTCCTTGTAGTTAATCATGTGTAGTGCATGTGAATTAGTTACGTTTAGGGCTCTATTCCTTAATAATGTCTAGCACTATTGCGGGACATACCTTCTTAACCCCTGGAAGTTTAGCTATTTCGTTGTGGATTCTCGCTAGTTCTTCGCTGTCAGTAGCCCATATGACCGCTATTAATGAGTGATCCCCTGATGTTAGGGCTAGGTACTTAACGTAGTCCTTCCCGTTCAAGAACGAAATCACGTTAAATATGTGTTCAGGCTCTATATCTATGCCTGTTACTGACACCGAGTTATAGCCTAACTTTCTAAAATCTACCACCACTGTGTACTTCTTAATAACGCCTAGCTGCTCGAGCTTCCTAATCCTCTTAATGACAGCGACATCGCTAATCCCTACTACACGTGAGATCTCGCTATAGGGCGCTCTAGAGTTATCCTTTAGTAATCTCAATATTTTCTTATCTTTCTCATCAAGCATAGCCTATCCCAAGCCCGGGGCTTGCTCACCCATTGAAGACCCTTCCTATCGTTTAGTATACGTATCCGTAGTTAAAGTTACCTTATACTAATATGCTTTATTTTAAATATGCCTAAGCGGAACTCCTCCTGCAGATCGCTCGGTTCAATAACCTTCTCCAGCTCCGCGTCAACCCCTAAACTCTCTAACATATATTTAAAATCCTCAACCCAGTCGTTTATACCGCGTGTCCTACAGGAAGAGCCGGAGAACCTCACTGTTAAGGTACCGCTATCTAGCTTTACTAACTCAGCGTGTGCTTCCGGGGAGTGATACCTGTTATAGAGCTCTACAGCTACCTTAACCTTACCCTTAAGCATATCGAACGGACTCAAACACGCTCACTCTACTCTGAACCTTAAATAGTCTAATTAACTGTACTACACCCTCTGAAGTACTTAACTATACCACCTGGAAAGCATATATTTCGTGTAGCACTTCTAGTAGTGATGATGATAAGAGGGTCTAGTGATCGATGAGCGCAGCCGGAAGTCCTGAAACCAAGGTAGGGACGGTCTGGCTTACTAGGAAGTTCATCCTTAAGTTAGCTACGTCAATATTGATATACGCTGTGATATTTCTGTTGATATCCTACATGTTAGGGAGCAGCACAGCATCCAGGTTTAGAGCGTCAACCGACGCGGTAATCGCTTCCACAGGCTTCTTAACCCTTATAATAGTCTTATCAGCTCACTTTACGTTGAGAAGCTCAATAACAATGTTCCTTCTAGCTATCGCTTCGATCGTATCGGTAACAACGTATTACGTGTACTTAGCACGTGTAATCACGCTAAGAAATCTAGCGTTCTCTGTAACCCCTCTCATAGATGTGTTAGTAGGTAAGCATGGAGGAGCTTTCAGCATTGATCTAGGTCAGATAGCATTACTCATACTCATAATCCTCACGCTGAGGCTTATATTGAGGCATAGGAAAACGTAGCTATAACCTACTCTTAAGAGCTAGGACCCCAACGACTTAACGCTTTTAAGCCTCACAATCTCTAACCCATTGGATGCCGCGGTAGTATAGCCAGGCCAAGTATACGGGCCTCTCGAGCAGGTAGGGCCCTGCGTGGGTAGCCCGTGACCCGGGTTCAAATCCCGGCCGCGGCACCACAACCAAGTAAAGGATTTAGAGGAGTATCTTCAAGTGTTTTTCACACGTAGATATAATCCTTGACACAACAACCCAGGCATCTAAGGGCTTAGGGTATATCGAGTATACGTACTTAGCGTGGGCTAAAACCTCTTCATTAAAGTCCCCGTGCGGGAAGCCGCCGACAACTACCGGGAGCCCTTCATCTAGCGCCTTAACGCATATATCGCTAAGCCTAGCTAGCTCCCCCCTCTCGCTTAATGCTATGACCCCCTCAACACCTAGTTCCTCAATTAAGGATGTAAAGCTCATCGATACAGCCGTCATTAAAGGCTCCTCGCTGTTAGGGGGTACCCTGCCCTCCTTAAGGAGCTGTTCCATCAGACCTATAAACCTATTGTAATTCCTCGGCACCCTAGTCAGTGGGTTAATACGTATTACGTAGTCGGAGATCGTGTGTATGTATATGTGTAGCCTACCCTCAATGTTAAGTGGCGAGGATAGGGCTTCAAGAAGGACTACGTGAACTATGTCGGGTCTACCCCTCTTATGCCTTTGCCTAAGTCTCCTCATCGCCTGGTAGTGTAGGGATACGTCAAGTACTAAATCGCTGGGCCTCTTCCCCCTCCTCCTAGCAGTTTTAAGTACTGATGGGTGGCTAGCTATAGCGTTGGGGACGAGCTCGAGGGAGGATTCCGCAAGTATTAAGCTTAATACTCTCAACTTAATCCCTAAGTATGTGAGGAGAGGGTATAAAAAGAGGGTTAAGGACCTAGCGCTTCAAAGGGCTAGGTTGCTATACCTAAACGCGGTTAGTGAGGTTAGAGAGGGCGAGATTGATAGGGGTAGGGACCACGTAAAGCTCGCGCTAAGATTGCTGGAAAAGGCGAACGCTAAAAAACCTCCATACCTAAGGAGGTGGGTGTGTAAGAACTGCTACGCCCCCCTCATCCCAGGCCTAACCGTAACGGTTCGTGTAAAGGGTGACAGGAAATACGTTATTATAGCTAAGAAGTGCTTACTATGTGGGTGGGTGAGTAGGGTACGATGCGTGAGAAGAAGATAAGGAAGGTGCTACACGAACGCCCCCTTATAAGGATCGGTAAGGCTGGTATAACTGAAGGATTGCTTAGTGAGGTGGGTAGGCAACTAAGGATTAAAGGCCTCGTTAAAGTTAAGGTACTTAGATCCTTCATGAGGAGCTATAATAGGGGGGCAGAGGATGTAGCGGCAGAGGTGGCGAGGGCTACGAGGGCGGAGGTAATAGATGTGAGGGGACACGTATTTGTATTAAGGAGGGTTAAGAAGGCAGGTTAACCGGGTTAGTGATGTAGCTGTACCTAAGATAGAAAAGTGGTGTTCATTCGTGTTAAGACCTTACCAGCTTAGGGTTCCACGTCTATACCTTAGTTAACAATAGCGGTGTAAGAATAGCGATGAAGAGCTAGCTTCAAGGTATAAGCAGTATCTTTCCTGCCTCCCCTCTAGAGAGGGTTTCGAACGCTTTAGGTGCCTGCCTTAAGGGTAACCTATGCGTTACCACCTGCAATACATCGATTGCCCTACTTTGCACCATTCTAATAGATCTGTACCATGTACTGAACATTAAGCGTCCAGCGATCCCTACAAGCCTCACCTCCTTCTCAACTATTGTATTGATATTTATCTTGGTAGGCCTCCTAGCTATACCTACCTGAACTACCCTACCGCTCTTTGATACCATCTCTAAACCCTGTTTCACCGCTTTGGTAGAGCCCGAGGCCTCAAAAACTACATCCACACCCCTACATGTGAGCTCGTAAACCCTCCTCACAGGGTCCTCCCTTAAGGCGTCAACAACCTCATCAGCAGCACCAACCTTCCTGGCTAGATTTAACCTGTACTTACTCACTTCTGTAGCTATGACTTTAGAGGCCCCGGATATCTTCGCGAGCTGCTGTATGAAGAGGCCGATGGGACCGCAGCCTAGCACAGCTACTGTGTCTCCAGGCTTAATACCTGCCTCGCTTACTGCATGCATCGCTACTCCAAAGGGCTCTAAGAGTGCGGCCTCCTCAAAGCTTATCTCTTCGGGGATCCTTATAGCAACCCTTTCGGGAAGAACCGTGTACTTCGTGAACGAGCCATACGTGGTGTCTATGCCGTAAAGCTTCACATTCTCACATATATGTGGCCTACCCGTTCTGCAGTAGTAGCAACTACCGCACGGGATATGGGTTTCAGCAGCTACTCTATCACCGATATCTAGCCTTTTAACACCTTCTCCAACCTCAACAACTACACCGCTGAACTCATGACCTAGAACCTTGGGGAACCCAGGGTTATGCCTCCTCGCGTAGTCGTCCCAGTAGTAGAAGTGGAGGTCCGTTCCACATATAGCTGTAGCCCTAACTTCAACGATTACCTCGCCAGGCCCTGGCCTGGGCTCGTCGATCTCGAAGACATCGATGCCTAGACCCCCCTTAAGCTTTCCAACAGCCTCCACACTCGATACCGCGGAGGTGTTATGCTATTAGATATAACTTTTAACTTCTACTTAGACGCTAATGCGTAGTTTACGCTCCCTCAATCAGACCTGTAGCGGGGACGGGTATTTGGGGATACTCAATATAGGTTTATCCTTAGTACACTACCTACTAACCTATGAACCATGTTAGGTATTGCGGGAAGAGTATTAGGAGCACCACAGCTAGTGCTGTCAGTATAGTGAACGGTATTGAGGCCTTTATTATGTCCTCCATCGAGACCTTCGGGACAGCCCCCTTGAAGAAGTACAGCCCGAAGCCTACCGGAGGTGTTAGGAAGGCTGTCTGAAGCATGCTGCAGAACACTACGCCCCACCAGTAGGGGTTGTAGCCCAGCTTAACCATTATTGGCCCTAGGATGGGGCCCATTATCACGATGATGGAAATGTTATCCACTAGCATGCCCAGTACGAATAAGAGCACTAGTGAGAGAGCTAGAGCAGTTATTCTTGCTGCGGGAAGGGATAGCAGTATCTGCTCAACTATAGTTCTCCCTCCTATAACGTCGAATACCATGCTGAAAGCCCTTCCACCACTTATGGTCCAACCAACCAATGCTGTGATCTTTAAAGTAGTTATTAGGGATTCCTTCATGCCCTTTAAGGAAAACCTACGCCTAGCAACTAAGAACAAGAAGCTGAGGAATGCACCGACGCCAGCAGCCTCGGTAGGTGTTGCTAGGCCCAGGAATATGGAGCCTAGGACACCAATAATTATTACTAAGGGAGGGGTCAGGTCTTTGATGGCCGATAGCTTCTCTCTAAGAGGCATGCCCCTACCAGCCACTGGCACCCTGTCCTTATGCCTGTTACTCCAGATTAGTATGTAAGTAGCGTATAAGAGAGCCATTAGGGTTCCAGCACCGAGGCCTCCTCTAAATAACTTAGCTACCGAGACCCCGACCTCGCTACCGTAGATGATCATGATAATGGATGGAGGTACTATCTGAGGTAGTATACCGCCACCGAGTATCGCACCTATTGAGAGGTATTTGTCGTACCCCTGCTTAATCATTGATGGATAGATCAGGAGAGCGGCAGCCGCTATAGATCCTGCAATAGCGCCGGACATTGCCCCGAAGATGTACCCGAATAGCACGGCGACTATGGCTAAGCTACCCCTAACGGTACCTACGAGCTTGGAAAGACCGACGAATATGTCCTCAGCTACACCACCCTTCTCTAGTAGGGCTGCCATGAAGACGAAAAGGGGTACGGCCACCATGACCCAGTTCATCATCATCGACCAGGCAGCACCGAGGACAGTAAATATACCCTGCCAGCCCCAGAACATTAAAGCAAACAGTATAGCAGTGAAGTAGAATGCAAAGGCGACTGGGACGTTCATTAGTATGAAGGCAATGAGTAAAGCGAACATTAAAAATATTATCACTGTATTAACCATTCCATCACCTCCTCCTCACAACCTTCTCCCAAGCCATTGAGAGGGCTTGTAACGTCATTAAGCCAATAGAGATTAGAAGAACCCACTTAAGCCACCAAACCTCCGGCTGAAAAATAAACCCGAACATTGTTGAGGTCTCCTTAATGAGGAAGGCGTACCACGCCCAGGGGGCAGCATACAGGATGAGGACGACACATGATATAATTATGATTGAGTAGATTAAGGCGTCAAGAACCCTTCTAAATCCCGAGGGAAGCCTCTTGTAGAGGAAGTCCATTGATACGAGGGCGCCAGTCTTTAGGGCATAAGCTCCTCCAAGACTAAACATGATTCCATAGCAACACTCCCCCAAAAACATTACGCGTATGTCTGGATGCTTAAAAAAATATCTTGCTACAGCCCCATAAACAGTTATGAACATTAGCGGGATCGTGATGATCATTACGAGAAAAGCTATATGGCGTGATAACCGACTTATTACGTCCATGTCATACCTCCCTTTAACGATGCGCTTACATAGCTTCTAGTGCTCCTATATTAGCCCGTTCTTCTTCATCGCCTGCTCTAACGCGTTAGCCCACTCAACGTATCCTAGATCCCTCCATATGTGGATGTGCCTCTTCACATACTCAAGACACGTAGGGGACTTCTTAGCCATAATTATGTAAACCTGGACCCCAGCCTCTATGATCTTCTTGAAGTCCTCCTCTGGTAGCTTAAGGGCAACATTACCTGCCTTAATACATTTCTGCTTATAGTACTGATAGGCCTTATCCTGCCTATAGCCTGCATGGAAGAACGTTAGGTAGATCGCTGCCCTTATAGCTCTCTTGTAATCCTCCGGTAGGCTGTTCCACACATCGGGGTTAGCGCAGAGGTACATAGGGTAGGCCTCACTATGGAAGTTTACGCCACGTACTGGTTCGAAGACATACTTAGCTAGTTCGTAGAAGCCGTTAACATAGTGAGATGACCAGTCAGTCCACTCTAGAGCATCAACCGAGCCTGTCTGTAAAGCGGTGTACAGCTCGCCTCCAGGCATGACTACGGATTCAAGGCCGAGTAGCTTATAGAAAGTAGCAGCTAGGCCAGCTGACCTAATGATCTTACCCTTCATGTCCGCAATACTGTGCACCGGGACCCTAAACGCTACAGTCTCAGGCCTGTAGTACATAGGGCCTACGTAGACTACGCCGAACTTATTGAAGGTCTTAACGATTATGTCCTCCTCCTCCTTAATGTAGTAGTAGAGGTCGTACACGTCGGAGAGGGGGCCCGGCTTAGACGACATTAACGGGAATACAGGATCCTCCGGTAAGAACGCTGGTGATACGAGGCCGAACTCTGATGTCCCGGCTTTAAGAGCTCTTAACTGCTCAGCTAGCTTAATACCTAGCTCGGGGCATGAGTAGGGTTCAAACACTACGGCACCGTTCGTTAAATTCTTAACTAGACTCACAAAGTACTTGATATCGTTGAAGTAGGGGTCGCCCTTCCCGAACACTGTGAATATCTTGAACTTGTAGGTCTTTCCAGTGGGCTTACCTCCGGCGGCGGTCACGGTCCTCGTAACCGTTACTGTTGCTGCAGCCTTTCCCACCGTAGTTGTTACTGTTGCTGTCTTCGTTACAGTCTTCACTGGGGCAGCACTGCTTCCAATGCCATAACCTGCTGCTATACCGATTACGAGCAGTATGATTGCTACCGCAACAAGGGCTTTTTCACGTGTGTTCATCTTGGGATATCACCCGCGTTTATACCAGTAACCTGAAAATAAAAATAAAAGTCCTACTGGACGTAAATTTCATGTCTACCTAGCCAGCTGCTTACTAAGTAGGTCTTTAATGAATTAGCTATATCGATTACTAGGTTACAGCAGTCTTCATTAGTGGTGGAGCTGCGCACGATCTCCTCAATAATCTTTGGTAAGTACTCCGCAACGCTATCTATACTGTCTGCACAGTCTTTAGGGGCCCCAGATGATATAGCTGACGCCATTACTATGCGCTGTATCTTCTCAGGAGTTATCACCTTGCATAGGTAGCTATTCCTGTATATAGCTCTTAGGAAGTCCCTAGCTTCATCACATGTACGCAGAGGCTCCGTAGGTGTCTGGGTCGGCACCTGTAGTGCCAGCTTCAAAGCCAGCTCGTTAACTACGCCCTTAATCTCCTTCACCTCACCCTTACTGAGCCTCTTTGGGAGTAAGTAGTATGTGAGTATGGCTCTTTTCACGACCTCTAAACACAGCTTAGCAACTAGGGATCTAAGAACCCCTTTAGGGCCTATGAAGACCTCAGAACCAGTAATGTACGTCAGTAAGGAGATCATGAATTTCCTAGCGTCCTCAACCATGATGTAAGCAAGGGGTCTTCGACCCTTACTATCCCTTTTAACCGGGGCATAGGGCTTAATTACCCCGTAGTGCTCTAACGTCCTTACATGTCTATCAATACCCATACGCGTTATGTTGGTATTCAGCCTGCTTACTACGGCATATATGTCCTCCTTAGTGTAAGCTCTTCCATCGATCATTAAAGCTATCATAAGCATCCTTACGGGGTGTGAGAGAGCTTTAAAGTACTTCGCTAGCCTGTCTATGGAGTAAGTAGCGATTAGGGATAATACGTATGGAGAGCTAGCTAGGTCTATAAAGCCCCCCCTTAAATACCGCTGCTTAACTATGCTTAACCACCCCTCCTAGCCTTTAGGCGTGGCGGCTATTATGCTAAGCAAGTCCTTAATCTCCTCCAAATCCTTAAAGAGGGACTCCCTAGTTGGTGGGGGATAGATCATGAGAGCCCTGCAGGGCATGGCACAGATCGCGTATGAAGCCCTCCTACCTCTAAGCTTTAATCTAAGGGAGGGTATAGCGATTAGTAAGGCTTTATTAACGTAGTCCGGGAGCTCCTCCAGATATAGGTTCTCAATAATGAGTATCCCTTTCCTGAGGAGCGTATCGTGATTAAGGAAAGGGAGGTATTCCTGGTCCCTAATGGATTCGATGAAGTCTCTATCCACCTCTGGGTAAATGCTTAGTGAGCGGTACTCTATGGACTTATCAACGGATATGGCATCGAAACCTAGTATGGGCGGTTCAAGTTCGTGAGCAATGAACTCCGTTAGGTCCCTATCTAAACCCCTAAAGCTCATATACTTACTGTTATCAACACACCAGTACTTAGAGTACCCCGTCCTTATTATTAGTGCAGGCCTCTCCTCCTTGGACAGCCCTTTGAAGGCTAGCCTATCTACTAAATCCTCTACATCCCTTAGCTTAATGATAGCTCTCTCCCCGTTATCGCTCCTAGCATCTAATATTACGGCCTCCCTAATGAAGTAGGTTACGGGGAGCTTCGTTATGTCGAATTCGTACCCGAACGTAGCTGGTAAGTCGTAGTGAGTTCCTATATGAAGGTCCTGCTCTAAGATGTTGCTGAGATATTTATACGCCTTCGTACCAGTAACTAAGAGGTCGTGCCCTACAGTACTAAGCTTGAACTTAACTGCTTTAGCCCTAGGAACCACAGCCTCCCCTAGGTCGTTAAGGCATAGGGGAGCTGTTACGTCATAAATACCTGCATGCATACTGGAAACCCGCCAACCCCAAGGATATTACCGTCTTTCTAGACTTTAAAACTTTAATCATTTTAATGAAACCCCATATAAGCGGTAAATAGGTGATTAGATTGTTGGATGATTTAGGCCTAGATAATACGGGCTTAATTAACATGTACCGTATTATGTTGAGAATAAGGAGGTTTGAGGAGACCGTTAGGGATAGGTTTGCGACCGGCGAGATCCCTGGGTTTGTCCACCTATACATAGGTGAGGAGGCGATAGCCGTAGGCGTTATGACAGCTCTAAGGAGGGATGACTACATTGTTAGCACCCATAGAGGCCACGGA
>NJEF01000017.1 GCA_002255065.1 Desulfurococcales archaeon ex4484_204
TGCCTATCAACAACAGCTATGTGGAGTAAGTCCCGCTTAGGATCTGAGGCTATGTACCCGTTCTTAACGGATAACCACTCATGGGATTCATGGGTAATGATCTGTTCTGGGACGACGTCGATAACTCTAACGTATGCCTCGCTCACACCTTCCTTAACTGTTATGACGAGGTCCTCGGGAATTAGGTTGGGGTTAATGTTTATTGTTCTTAAGGCATATTCAGGGATCTCTGCTTTAGGGGGCTCGTACAGGAGCTTACCTTTATAATAAACTACCTCACCGTTAAATATTACTGAATCTATGGTTACTTTATCGATATTACTGATAACGACTATGTCGGCCTTCCTATGAGGGGCTACAGCACCTACGAGGTGATCCACCCTGAAGTGGGTAGCTATGTTGTATGTAGCCATCTGAATGGCTACAACTGGGTCTACACCTAGCTCTACAGCCTTCCTAACGTTGTAGTCTATGTGGCCCTCCCTAACTATGTCCTCTGGGTGCTTATCATCGGTGCAGAACATGAACCTCCTGAAGTCCCTTACCCTACCTAGAACTCCCTTAATTATGTCCTCAAGGTTCCTCTCACTAGTTCCCTCGCGAACGAATACAGCAGCGCCCCTCACAACCTTCTCCATAGCCTCCTCAGCGCTAACAGACTCGTGGTCGTCCATGAGGCCTGCTGCGAGTGCTGCATTGAGCTCGACACCCTTAAGCATTGCTAGGTGCCCATTAGCTACCTTACCCCTGCTCAGCGCTGCAGCTATCTTCTGGAAGTACTCCTCCCTACCCGATAGGAGGTTCTGGTAGTTGAGCTCCCCCAGCGATACCGACTCAGGTAGGTCGAGGAGCTCGCCTACCTCCTCAACCCCTAGAACGGCTCCTGATGTCTCGAGCCCTGGAGCAGTAGGGACCCTTGAAGGAACCTCAATGAATACCCTAAGCGGTATACCCTCAGTTAGCTTTAAGAGAAGCTTTATACCCTTAACGCCTAAGACATTGCCTATCTCGTGGGGATCAGCGAACAGTGACGTAACCCCGTGGGGTATGAGGATCTTAGCCAGCTGTGCCGGGATTAGGAGGGTGCTCTCTATATGTATATGAGCATCCATGAAACCCGGGGCTAAGTACTTACCACTCACATCCACTACCTTAGTACTCTGAGATGTTGGGTAGTCCTCCTCGCTACCTATAGCAACAACTCTATCCTTAAATACCATAACATCGGCCTTAATTATGTTTGAGGAGAAGACATCGATTACGTACCCATTAACTAGTTTAAGGGTTGGAGATATGCGGCCTGAACCAGCCCTCATCAGGTTTAGAAGCTCCTTAGGCATAATGGAGCGCAAATTCATTACCTCACTATAATAAAAAGAACGTGGTTATTAAGTGCTTTAGCTGAAGCTGTAAGGCGGTTTATTACTGGTGTCCCTAGCCTTTAAAGGCATTAGCTAACTCCTATGGACGCTACAGTAGTGTAGCTAGAAAGCAGAGTGCAGGTGAAATAGGGCAGAAAAGTGGGATAAAAGGGGTTCTATGGAGTATGCCAACATTGTTAGGGAGTAAAATCTTAGATAGGGGAAGGCTGGAAGGAGTGAGGGGGAGGTCTAAGGGTGTAGAGTGTTTAGAGTAGGTTAATGAGGGAATGCACAGCTCTTTCCTTTTAACAGCTCAGCATCTTCTCAGTTAACGATCCACAGGACTGGATAATCTCTAATACTTCACTACGAAGCTCGCCTCTTAATGCTTAAGCCTTAACGAGGTTAGTGTAACAATAGGTGGAGCACGGTGCTATAAAGCCTATAGGTAGATAGCTCACCTAAATCAGAGACCCTTCTAGGTAAAACATTATGCTGATAACCCTATATTTATGTTAGGACGTAATTAAGGAGTAATAGCGTTTTGAATTATGGTGATGAAGAGAGCATGTAGGTTTAAAGTTTTGAGAGGTATCAGGTCATGGGTTGAGGAGGGTTGCGTAGGTTTAGGGGCAGGGTTGGCCATATATACCCGTTAAGGAAGCTGGGTGGTTTTAGTGGCCGTGAGGGTGAAGCTGAGGATAAGGTCGCTGAGGTCTAGCAGGGAGGTTACCTCGCCAGCCCTCATGAACTCCGGGTTCGAGGCCGAGACCGTTTGTCCCTACCGCTTCATTACTATTTAAAGTTGTATCATATAGTGTCTGCGGTAGGGACTTCTGCCTCGCCCATAGGGATTTGGGTATCCCTATGGGGTCATGGGTAGCTTTCGAGGCTAACGGAATGAGCCTCACATCTAAGGGGGTAAGCCCTACGGGGCTTGGAGCATTGCTCCCATCAGCCCGCAGGGCTTTAAATAAGAGATTCCAACATGCAACTACATCCCTATGCCATATTTCGTTGCCCTTACTGCATCTTCCAATCCTTGAGCCGTTACTATAGCTTATTGGAGCGTTATGTATTGGACATAACCTTGAGGTGTTCTTAGGGTATACGTAGATTACTGATACACCGTACTCTCTAGCTTTCTCTTCAATAGCTCTCTGGATGGCTCTGAATGATGCTTGAAATATCCTGTGCCTTAGCTGTCTATCCATTATCCTAGAAATCATGCTATTAGCAACACGCTTACCTAGCTTCTCAAGAACGATAGCATATTGCTTCTCATGGGCAACTCTAACAATTATGTTAGCTATCTTCCACTTAATATCAGACTTCTTCTTCCTCTCCTTAAGTTTCTTCATAATCCTTCTCTTAATTCTAGACTTCTTACCGTAGAGCCTGTCGTACTTCTCTTGTATCCTCTTCCTACGGTAATGGTATCCCAGAACCAGCTTTTCCTGATTGGTTTCAAAGAGATAGGCTACACCATCAACTAACGCAGTAACGTTATTCTCATTAACATCGACCGATAAGTACCCCCTAGGTTCATACTCCCCAGCCTCTTTAACAAAGGTTAGGTAGATTATGAGCTGTCTATTCCTCTTATCAAGCTTTATCTTTGCTTCACTTGCTAGCCTCCATCCACGATTAATGTACCTCCAGTAATGCTTATGAGGTTCAAGCTCCACGATTATCCAGCCCTTATGAGTAGCTATCTTAATTGATGTTAAGCCATTAGGTTTCCATAGGTGGTCATCAAGCCAGATACTAATCTTCCTTACCTCTGGATACTCTCTTTCAACTAAACCTAGTTTCTTTAGTCTTAGAAAGCTCTTAGCCCTAATAGACGCGTCTTGGCATGCTGTATAAATGTAGTGTGTTGGTAGCTGTGGATATAGGTTCCTCGTATCACGGTATTTGAGTGCTTTAAGCTTGGTGAAGCTCTTAACACTATTGCTTACAGCATAGAGTACTAGTTGTTTAACTATATTACGATACATACCCTTAAGCTCGATAAAGGTATGAAATACTTTCCTCGATAGCTTAACGCTCTTAACAATAACTGTCCTTGTTACCCTAGTCATTCTTCCCTACCTCTTCTAGGAGTTGCATAAACCCTTGAACTAACTTTTTCTTCTTGTGGCTCCTCATACCGTAGAGCTTACCAGCGAATGATGTAACTATCGCTAGTAAGTCCTCTACAAGCTCTTGACAAGCATCCTTAGGTTCCTCACCTTAGATAACCTCTATCCTTACGCCAAACTGTTTGAAGAAGTACTCAAGGCATTCAAAACCAAACCTAGTAAGTTTATCCTTATAGGTTATCACAATAACATCAGCCTGTTTATTCACTACGTAGTTAAAGAGCTTCAATAAGCCTCTGCGGTCAGTCTTAAGTCCACTAGCAATATCGCTAAGAATGTCTATAACCTTATAGCCTTTAGCAGAACAATACTGAGTTAAATACTGTATTTGTTTCTCAAGGTCATTCCTTTGGTCATTAGAGCTAACACGTGCATAGATGATTGCCCTAACCTCTTTTATCCCCTCTTTCCCACTTACAATTCTGTCAATCTCACTTTCTGATATCATCCACCTACCAGTAGGTGTCTTTACAGCTCTAATCTTACCAGAATAAATCTACCTCTTCAAAGTGATGAAGCTAATACCAAGACGCCTACATGCTTCCCTTGGTGGCAACAACCTCTCTGTCATCTGCTACTCTCAGATATAAAATGATATAATTTGAAATATTTAAACGTTTCTACCCCCAGCTCCTAGTGCCGTGCAGGCTAGCTGTGGAGCTAGGTCTGTGGCCACCGCCCGACGATGCCTACCTCGTTGAGGTGGGGACTGCTAGTGGGCCTGTAAGGAACTACTTAGTGCCTAGTGCTGCTGAGGTGGTCGTTGATGCTGGGGATAGGGTGGTAGGGCCTGTTAAGTGCGACGTAATGATATCGAACCTTGAGTACGAGGTCCTCATCAGCGACAGGCTCGGCGGTGAGCTAGGCATAGTGATACAAGGGGTTAGAGAGTTTTAGGTTAGGGAAGGGTGGGGTTCACATATATTACTTACTAGCTTAACCGCCTCTAACCCCCTCGCATTAACAAGTTTCTTGACCTAGAATCTATTTTAGAGAGCGCTAACGGCGCAACTACATGAAGGCTCATGGGTAGCCTAGCTCTAGGTTTAAAGCACTATCCCTCCTGTGGGGGGCTCGAGTACGTGCTCTCGCTACTACGGTGGATAACCTTAAGATATTAAGTGCTGGTACTGGAAGCGTTGCCTGAGGTTTAAACTCTATTAAGTGGGCAGGCTAAGAACCTAGGTGCTGTCAGATATTTTTAGGGTGCGTGCTAGTGGGGATGGTCCCCTAGGATTTCCTGCGTAGGGATACATGAGCTTCCCGGCATGATATTCTGGTCAGAATGTGTAGTGAAGGAAGGTAGAGC
Organism: Desulfurococcales archaeon ex4484_204; assembly: GCA_002255065.1. Classification (GTDB taxonomy): domain Archaea; phylum Thermoproteota; class Thermoprotei_A; order Sulfolobales; family NBVN01; genus EX4484-204. The sequence continues at coordinate 4,815 of NJEF01000017.1, forward strand.
AGGGGTTGTAGTACGCTTTTCTAATATAGAATAAGTTTATTGGGGTGCTTGCTACAACATTTTGGGTTTTAGGGGTTATGGGGGAGAGTGTTTACCGTGTGGTGTTAAGTAAGCCCGGTATTGTCTCCCTCGCTGATGGTAGTAAGCTAGTCCTGCGTGTTGTAGTTGTTGGTGTGAAGTACAGTGGTTTCTCACCGTTTGGCGGAGTCAACTTCGTTGTTAAGCCGGCAGGCGGGGTTTCATCGCTATTTGTGCCGGATAAGTTGAAGAACGATGTAAAGGATAAGCCGTTTAGCCCGCCTGATAGACCCCCGGAGGAGGGGTGGGAGTTAATAGATGTTCAGGGCCAGGAGCCCGCTGTAGAGGAGGTAGAGGTTGAGGCTGATGGTAGGAAGTACAGGGTTAGGGTTTTAGGTGAGGCATCCATGGTTTCACGTAATATGAGTTACAGAACCGATGTAGGTGAGCCTCTCTACTGGGTTTACTGGAGTATTAAAATTCAGTGGAGGCCCTCAGGGTGAAGGGCGTGGTGAGCAGGTCTGTGAGCACTGTGAATTCATCAACGAGTTACGGCTCTGCTCAAACGATGTCCATCCTAGAGCTTCGGAGAATTCATAGTCAGGGGTTTAGTGATAGTACCGAGATAGCTGAGTTAAGAAACGACTTAACGCAAGTTCCTCAAGCACCCGAGGTAGTAATATCTACGGTAAGGTCTCTAATGTTAAAAGTTTTGTGGAGGTCAATTAAACCTAAAGGAGTTCTAACGCTTAGACCCGGTGAGGTAAGGAAAATCGGTGACAACCTGTTAGTCGAGAAGACCTCCGATGGTAGGATAATACTGTACGAGGTCGTGGAGTAGTGACCGAAGGATCTAACACAGGCGTTGATGCAGGTTTTAGGATAGAGTATAAGAAGGTGAAGGAGGTTTTAGAACTCAACCCAAGGGTTTTCCGCCCATGCGAAATAAAGGACTTTGAGAAAGGCTTTTTACGTAAGCAAATATATTTCGTGCATTTCAACGGCAGGAAATGGGATATATTGAGAATTAGTAATAATGGAATTGAACGTTACATCCTCGAATGACTGCTTCTAAAGCCTTCTCTTACATTGAGACCTCTGCCACCTCCTAGGAGAGCAGCCCTGCCCTCCATTAAATCCCGCTCCACATAAGCTTTACTCTAGGGTTTCCCAGCTCCTTAGTATGAGTAAGGAGATGAGTAGGGGTAGTGTAATGATACTGAGTATGAGTCTGGGTCAACGTCTCCCTTCACCTGCTTAAAATTAACGATCTTGCCCCACACTAAATTAGCTAAGTTGTATGTTCCCGGCTCCTCCCTTACAATTATCCGTACTGGCTGTAGCGCTCTACCAAAGTACCCACCACCGGGAATATCCCTACGCCACAATGGTATATTCTCCATAATCTTAATCCCTAAAATGCTGTCTAAGCTTTCTTCAGAACCATAAAGTACCAGGAATCCTAGGCCTTGAGAGTAGAGCTCTCTTAGTCTGTCTACAAAGTACTTTACTATATCTCTAGTCTTTTTGTTCTTTTCTACATCTTTAATCTCTTTCAGGACTTCATCTACGTTATTGACGTAGATACGCTTACCCGCTTTAACATTAAGCTTCACCTCCTTGAAGGTGGTTCGTAGGTCAACGAGAGTAGATAGTCCACCAGCATAGACCCTGTATAGCTCCCTTAAAAAATCCTCTTAAGAAGCTCTAAGTACTCGAACTTCCTATTCCATGGTTTTCTCAGCCAGTTACCTAGGGTTGGGGGGATTTAATTCTTTCTCTACCCTCAATGCCTTACTCACTCTTTACTAACTCCTTTAGCTTCTTCTCCACGGTGTCCTCACCGTATTTCTCCACAGCGTTCCACAGTAGTTTGAATAGGTTCTTTCTCTTGCGTACGAGCTCCTTGTACACCTTGTAAGCCTCCTCTTTTAGGGGTCCCAGCACCACTCCTTCTTCTTCATCGTACCTTATGAAGTAGGACTCCCCTAGGAATGGCGATACCGTTGGGTCGATCTCTGAAACCATATCTATTATGAAGGCTGATAGTAACCCTAGATCCCACTCCCAAGCCCCCCCAGATCTGTAGTCTAGTAGTCTAAGTAGCAGCAGGCCTCCCGTAATCACCCCCTTACCTAGTAAGGCATAGCCTGGGTTATCGTGTACTGGCTCAGCTAGGCCGCGGTCGTCGAACACGTAAAGCCTTGGCTTACCGTCCTGTGTAACACTAGCTAGGAGTAAGCTCGCATTAGGCTCTATCCCCACCCCCCTAAGCTCCCGGTACCTAGCTATGAGCCTCGACTCAATACCTGCAACTATGTCCCCGACCTCATCAGCAAAGGGGTTCCTACCCTCCCTAGAACCAACCTTTTCAAACCACTACTTAAACGCTAACTCAATAACCCTAAAACCCTGCTTAACCAATACAGCATCGCCTGCACCGCCAGCAATACCGAGACCCAGCTCCTTACCACCCTTTAAAAAGAATATAGGCTTAATCTTCTTCTCCTCATGAAAAACCAAACCGCTCGAAGCCCTACTATCAGCCGACACTAGAACCCCCTGCCCCCAAACAAGCGCAATTACCAACGTCATCCCTACACACCCCCTCCACAGAAGTTAAACATACCTCAGCACACTACTATACGTTAACTCAATAATAAACTGAAGCGCTAGGGGCAGGGATGAACCCTCCAACACCTCCTCTTAGCACCACCCGATATAGGAACGCCTAAGGACATAGCGAATTCCTCATGAGGGCACACTCCAAGACCATCTATAATGCCTTTAGTCGTAAGCTTTACACCTCGAAAACTCTTCCTAAGCTAACGTAATTTTTCATTAACCCATTTAAGGAAGAGCGTAACCTCCTGTTTACCTACTATGTTGAGCTAGGCTTAACGTAATTTAAGCCTAGTGCTATATGGCTTCCTTATAAACGGCGTCCCCGCCACGTACCTATGTGGTAGTAGGGCCACATACATCGCCTTGGGAGGTCTTACCTTAACCTCTCGGTCACAGCTTTAACCGCTAGCACGAGCGCTGTAAGCACACTTAAAGCGCTTCCTAGCCGTAGGTCTATACATGTGGTGCCACTCCCTACGGCTGGGTATTAGTTATGCTAAGTGAACATACGGTGTTCCGGGTATGGTTTAATATTAGTGACAAGGTCTTTATAGTGGGGGCTTAGTTGGGGTATATCAGGGTTAAGGCTAGGGTGTGGAATGTAGGGAATCCGCTTGCTAGTAGGGAGGTGGAGCTCCTAACGGATACTGGGGCTGTGTACACGGTGCTGCCCAGTAGCCTCCTTAAGGAATTAGGGGTGGAGCCCGTGGGTAGGAGGAGGTTCAGGCTAGCTAATAACCAGGTTGTGGAGCGTGATGTAGGGGTAGTGGGTATTGAGGTTAAGGGCATTAGAGTGCATACAGTGGCTATCTTCGGGGATGAAGGTGTCTACCTACTAGGGGTGGTTACGCTTAAGGAGCTAGGGCTGGAGGTAGACCCGGTGAAGGGGGAGCTAAGGCCTATGGAGCTGCTGTTAATGTAGGGTGTTCAAGGCAGCTTAAACAGCGCTGAGCCCCGGGAACGCTTTTTAGGGGGTTGCTTAACTCGCGTGCTACGGGCCTTCCTACTCGCTGAACAGCCTCCTGTACAGCTCGTTGAAGAGCTTAACGTACTCCATGCCCTTCTCCGTGGTTACGTAGCTCTCGCTACGCTTCTCCAGCAGGCCCTTCTCGGTCAGCATGTCTAGGTACTTCCTCCCCCTCTTCGCGCTCAGGTTGCATGCTAGCAGTACGTAGGTTACCTTACGGGGCTGGGTGCAGTAGGACAGTATCTCCCAGATTATCTCGTAGGGGCTCCTCCTAGGCTTCATCCCCACCAGGCCCGCGCTGCTCTAAGAGCTCTGAGAGCATTGCTTCGAAGAACCTCACCCTAGCTAGCTTCCCAGCCATAAACACCTCCTCGAGGTATAGGGTGGTGGCGGCGAAGAAAGCTACTAGCAGGCCTACAGAGAACCTAAAGACGGACTCACCGACCCCCATAAACCCGGCGATGCATCCATGGACGGAGAGGGCGATCATTACAGCCCCCGCACCCAGTGCTAGCACCCCAACCAGGACTAGGTACCAGCGGTAGCCCCTGTATAGCGATACGGTGTCCTTAACCAGCCTAACAACCTCGTCGTCGCTTAACACCCTACCCTCGTGCAGTAGGAGTAGGGAGTAGCGGTGTCTCCACTCAATTCTTATTGCGTTATACAGCAGGGTGGCTGAGAGCAGGAACCAGATAGTGCCGAGAGGGGCTAGGAACGCGTTAATTAAGACCTGCTGATGGGCCAGCAGCGCCCTAACCGAGTTAGCAATAACTGATGCTGAAACACCTAGGGAGATGGATGACGTAGCACACCACAGGAGTAGCTCGCTTGAAACCTTCTTAGCCACCCTAACCAAGCCTTCTCCAGCCACTGCGAGCACCAACTACGTTTAAGCTCCTAATAACTAAAAACGCTGTGAACCTCAGGTACGTAAAGCTTATAAAGCACCTGACTCCCTCAGCTACTGCAAAGCCCCTGCTATACTATTCAGGGCTTAGAAGGATGTGAGGCTGGCATGGCTGTAAACCTTTAACTTCTCAGGGGAGGTAGTTCTTGGTTGTAACGATTGAGAGGGTTTAGCAGCTTCATACCCGTAAGACCGGAGTTAAGGGCCGGGCTTTACCGCCTTGCTCAAGTAGAGGAGTGCCTGGGTATATTGAGGCACTTACCTGTAGCGCTACCTTATAAGGGGAGGGTGTGGGGTTAGTGTTAGAGAAGGTCTTGGAGACCTCCCTTCACCTGGGGATGCAAGGTGTGACGAGCATAAAGTACGGTGTGGTAATCCCCGCTAGGAATGAGGCGCGGGTTATAGAGCACACGTTACGGAGCTTGTTTAGGCAGAGGCTAAGGCCTAGAGCTGTAGTTGTTGTCGATGATGGCAGCACCGACGGCACAGGCTTAATAGCTGAGAGGGCGGGTGCCTACGTAATTAGGGTGGAGCGGAGGAGCAGGGTATCAGCAACTGGAGCTCCCTACCTAGCCTTCATTATTAACCAGGGGCTTAAAGTGCTTCAAGGCCTAAACCTCGACTACGTAATGATCTCGGGGGCGGAGTGCCTCTACCCGCAGAGCTATGTGCACCACCTAGTTAAGAACATGGTTAGAGATCGCGTAGTGATTGCTTCCGGAGTAGCTCGAGGGGAGAGGACCTACAGCACGCTGTCAGTGCGTGGGAGCGGTAGGCTGATCAACGCGTCCTGGTTCAGGAGGGTGGGCTTCTCATACCCGCAATACTACGGGTTCGAAACCTGGCTACTGCTTAAAGCGCTATCAATGGGCCTACGAGTCGCAACCTACCCGCAAATAAAGTTCTATTCGCTGAGGGAGACCACAATGAACCCACGGAAAGCCTACCTCTACGGCAAGGCAATGAAAGCACTTAACTATCCCATGCTGTATGCGCTAGCAAGAATACTGAGAACGCTTACAGCTAGGAGGGTTAGGGAAGCTGCATACATGCTTAGAGGATACCTAGCTAACGTAAGGAAGTACCGAGACATCGAGTATGTTGCAAAGCCTACCTTCTATACGGAGATGCTTACCGCGATTAAGCACTTTTAACAGCGGACATCCTCGCACGTATCATTCAGTAACACATAGGAAGCTAGTTTCACTCACACGTAGAAGCTAGGTCTAGGTAATGCTGGAGTCAGCCAGCTGCCTCAATAACATAGCTATACCGAGAGTATCCAGACCACCTTCCAACTCATCACGTTGCCTAGCAATAACTAGCGACTTAGAGTACCTAGACCATGACCCGGTATTTCAAGAGGTAGTATTAAGGAGGCATGTACAACCTTTGTTTGGAGGACATCAAATAAGCCCGCTAATAGATAGCGGTTTAACTTGCTAAGTTTTTTGTTAACCCTGTCCCTTCCTTACCCCACCTACGAAGTCCTTCTTGATCTGGTTAAGGAAATCAGCCATCTTACCGTACATATTGTAGAGCTTCTGGCACGGGAACTCAGGGCAGAAGGTGCATATCTCAACACCCTTACTAGCCGCACAATTCCTAATTTCGCATCCCTCCCTTGACCAGCAGCCCCCACACTTAAACTCCTTAGTCCCAGCGATGTAGTACGGGCACCAACCGCAGTAGAGCCCGCAGACACCAATCAACCTCTCGCTTAACTCAACTACCCAGCCGCGGCCCAAGCTAACTACCTTCTATCTGCAGCTACAAACCTTTTAATTCTAACAACCATGCTACGCTACAGCTAGCCCCCCTAGACCACCTACCACTCCACGTTCTGCCTTAACCCGCACACCATAGTAACATGTATTAGGCATGGCTGAGCTACGATTATTTAAGGGCTCACCCCACCCTCTGAACACGCTCTACGAATTATTCCTAGAACTGAAGGTAGTGTTACCGCCTAGTTATTAACTGAAAACTCCTCGCTCACAGCTCGCTACCTACGGGTTCATCACCTACGTATATCTCCGTATAGGGGGTTAAGGCCTTAACCCCCAGCCTCCTGCTACCCAGGAAACGTTACGGTAAGGCTTACTACGTCCGTTATGTATGGCTTAGCATGAGGGTTAGGAGCTTCCTACGCCTTAGGTATATCAAGCCGTACGCGAACCCTATCACGGCGGTGAAGAACGCGTGCGGCGTTACCCCGTGCCGCACACCGAACGCTACCGCCTGGATCACCACCGCTTTAAGAGGCCCGTAGTGCTTGCCCAGTACCTCTATGCCGAACCACCCCCGCAGCCTCCTCAAACAACCCAGCGGTTACCGGGCTACAGCGATTAGGTAGGCCTTAGAGGGTGGAGGGAGCTTTCTAACTAACCCACCCTCAGCTACCGTAGTATACGTGGCCCGTAACAACCGCTGAGAGCCAGACAATACCTAAGGTTGGGAGTACTAGGCCCGCTACCTAAGCGGCCTCCACGGGTTAGGAAGCATAGCTGGTAGTGCCGCGTCAGCGTCCTTGAGGGTATGGGGCCCTCTAAGACCCTCCAGGCTTAGAGCACCTGCCCGCCCAATTAGGCAGGCCTATACTAAGTGTTAACCTACCTATAAGTTGTTAGGAGTCCGTAGAGCAGCTTAGCTGTTGCTGCCAATACCCTTAGGTTAGCAGTTAACCTACCTCCCACCCTAGGCCTCTCCCTCCTTGGAGGAGGTCTGTACAGGTACTCCCCGATCCTGCATCCCCTAGACCTAGCTATTAGGAGTAGCTCCCCGCCGAACGTCTCCCCAAGCCTTAGCTCGCCTCCCTCAACACACTCCTTCCTATACACCCTGAAGTTCGAGTAGATGTCCCTAACCCCTAACACCCTGCTGAGGGCTATGGAGGCCAGCTTCTCGGAGGCCCTAGGGATCTCGGCCCTACACGCAACGAGGACCCCGTAGCCCCCCTCAGTGAAAACCCTTAGGAGCTCGGGGACTAGGTTAGGGGGGTTCTCAAGGTCTACATCCATAGTGACCACTACGGGGTACCTAGCTAGCTCAATACCTACTAGCAACCCCTTCGTCTGACCCTCCCTACGCTTCCTAACAGCTACATCAGCTACCCTCCTAGCTACCTCGTAGGTCCCGTCTGGGGAGCTATCATCAACAACCACTACCTCGTGGGGCAACCCCTTAAGCACCCTCTTAACAGCCCTCACAAACCCACCGACATACCCAGCCTCACAGTATGTAGTAGTCACTACCGAGACACCGCTAACCATCCCCTAAACCCTACATAACTATGAACTAGGGGGATAAAGACGCATCCCCACAGATAGGGTGAGCTACGGGAGGAGGTTAGGGACGCCTTAAAACACGTGAAGTAGTTCTACCCCATTAAACCCGGAGTACGTGTAGAGCTGTGAAGGCGTATTACGTAGGGAAGCACCCCCTAAACCCTCCCTACGAACTTTCTTAAACACCCATTAAGACCATGTACTAGCTAGGTCGCTCAACACGTTACTTAGGCTGTGAGTAGCTTGGCGAGGTTTAGGAGCCTTTCAGCTGGCCAGGACCCCTCACCGCTCCAGACGCTTAGGAGTATGTATGTCGATGGGTGCAGCTCCGCGCCCTCAACACGTCCCTCGAGCTTAAGTAGCCAGGAGCCCTCCTCAGTGCAGCTTGATGCATCAATGACCAGCTCTGCGGCGGTAGCCCTACCCTCCAGCACCTCTAACCCCCCGGCCTGCTTGAAGTACACCTTAAGCCCCGGTGGTAGCCCTCCCTGAATCCCTGGTAGGGGGTTGGTTACGGTTAGGTTAACGACCCTAACAGGGGCTCCCAGGTACCGTATGTCGTGGGGTACTAGGTCAACCCTAACAAGGCCTGCATGACCTGGCTTAACGACCACTACGTTCTCAACAACTAAGTAGGCCTCCCTAACACCTAGCTGCCTTAGGAGGGCGCTAGGAGCCCTCACCGTGAAGTTCATTACCTCAACACCCTCACCGCCATCGTAGTCGGGCTCCATGAAGACGGCTACGAACGGCCTCGCCGGCATGCTTACGTAGGAAGCCGAGACCACCTCACCGCTCCCAGCATCAACCAGTAGATCGGCCCTCTCACTGAACCCGGGACCTCCCCTACTAAACACGACCACCCAGTAGAGCCCTGCCCTCCCCTCGTAGTCCTTGCTGACAACCCTCTCTAGGAGGTAGTTCCTAGCCCCCCTACCAAGGACAGCGACCCTGGGCTCAGCAACCACTAGCTCGCCCCGCTGCAGCAGATCCCTGGGAACGCCCTCCACCAAGGCAGACCTAGCTATCTCAACGGCCTCGGACCTGCTAACGTTTAGGGACGGCGTGAAGTCCTCGGAAAGAGCGCTCACGTTGAAGCTGTCCTCCTCAACGACCCGGGTTACGGCCCCGTTTAGAGCATCGACACGCACCTCAACGCTTGAGTAGTAGCTTAAACCACCGAACACCCAGAAACCCTTGAAGACCCTGGCGAAGTTAAGGTGCCACTCCGGCCTCTCCTTAACCAGGCCGTTAACTACTAGGCCCGGGGATAGGGTGGCTGAGGCGAGCCTGTAGCTAGACGGGTTAAGCCCTGCAGCCCTTGCAGCCTCCTCAACGGCCCTGCTAAGGCTTACGAGCCCTGTCTCCACGTGCCCTAAGCGGTAGCTAACCCCGTACTCATCGCTTTCAAGGTAGATGTGTAGAGTTACCCTACCAGCAGATACTAGGGGGTACCCAGCATCCCTATACACATAGCTTACGTTGAGGTAGGGCCCTGGCCACCCACGTTGAGGGCACTGGGAAGGCACGTGCTGACGACTGGTTAACTTACCGATCCATAGGTGGGGTAGGGCGAGGTAGGCAGCAACTACTGCTGTAGCTACTATTAAGGCCAGCGCTAAGCGGTGGTAACGGCCCGAAGGCTCTGCTCGAGCACCTGGCCCGTAACTCACCTCAACCACTGTAGTTACTGAGCAACCAACCTAGATAAACCAATGCGGTGGAACGAGGTATTCGAGCACGTGGAACGTGTGCCGCCGTTAAGTAGCTTAGGAGCGCTAAGGGTTTTAGAAGACATAAAAGGGTTGGCCTCCTTCCTCTTTGAGGAGAAAGAATTGGAGGTAGTCCTTCTCCACAAACCATTAGGGCCCCTACCGCCTGAGGCTTTAAGAGCAGCCCTAGAGCTTGTTAAGAAGGTCGTTGAGAACCCTTCAAGCATCGTTCCAGGCGGTAGGATAGTAGCTGCCTACAACGCGGTAGGTAAGTGGTTCCAGGTCTGCATCTGGGACGTGCCGAGCGTGGAGGCCCTCCTGCCCTTCATAGAGGGCTTAAGGGGGGCGGGCATCAACACAGAGGTAGTCCCTGCTGAAAGCGTTGAGAAGGCAATACCTAAGTGGGAGAGGTCCCTGAGCAGGTAGAGGAGTTTTTACCCCGAGCCGCAGCATAGCCTACCGATAGCTGGTGGTTATGCTGTAAAGCGTTTTTAGGGCCTCAAGCCCTAAGTAGGTACTGGTTATTGACAATAGATAGAGGGTGCTGGCGGAGGAAGTAACGTTATTTTAGGTTGTCAAGCTATGTAATTGGTGTGTGTATGGGCAGTCAACGCAGCGAGGATGTTTACCGTAAAGCACTAGAGCTACACCTCTTCTACGGGGGCAAGCTCGAGGTGGTTCCTAAGGGCCCCATGGATAGGTTTGAGTACTTCTCGTACTGGTACACACCAGGTGTAGCTGAGCCGTCCCGCGTAATAGCTAAGGATAGGGAAGCCGTCTTCGACTTAACGTGGAGGTGGAACGCTATCGCGGTAGTGAGCGACGGGACCAGGGTTCTGGGTCTAGGGCCTATAGGCCCTGAGGCGGCCCTCCCCGTCATGGAGGGTAAGGCGATCCTCTTCAAGTACTTAGGAGGTGTGGACGCTGTCCCCATAGTAGTTAGGGAGAGGGACCCGGACAAGCTCGTGTACGTAGTTAAGGCGCTGGAGCCGGGATTCGGGGGGATCAACCTTGAGGATATTGAGAGCCCTAAGTGCTTCTACCTGCTCGAGAAGCTTAGGGAGGAGCTCGAGATCCCTGTCTGGCACGACGACCAGCAGGGAACAGCTCTAGTAACGATCGCTGGCCTCATTAACGCCTTAAAGGTTGTGGGGAAGGGGCTTAGGGATGTCAGCATAGCCGTTATCGGGGCAGGTGCTGCCGGGATCTCGATCGTGCGCTACCTAATAGTGGCTGGCGCTAAGCCAGGGAACATATACGTTGTTGACTCGAAGGGCATCCTAACGCCTGACCGCCCGGACCTCCTTAAGCCCGACCCATGGCTTAAGTGGAAGCGCGAGGTTGCTGGGAGGACCAACGCTGAGGGTAGGAGGGGTGGGATACCTGAGGCTATGAAGGGTGTCGACGTAGTGATAGCTGTTTCAAGGCCCGGGCCAGGGATCATTAGGAAGGAGTGGGTTAAGCTCATGAACGACGACTCCATAGTATTCGCTGAAGCTAACCCCGTCCCCGAGATATGGCCGTGGGAGGCTAAGGAGGCTGGTGCGCGCGTAGTAGCTACTGGTAGGAGCGACTTCCCGAACCAGATAAACAACAGCCTAGGGTTCCCCGCAGTGTTCAGGGGGGCGCTAACTGTTAGGGCT
>NJEF01000018.1 GCA_002255065.1 Desulfurococcales archaeon ex4484_204
ACACGACCATGGCGATCACTTAGGTAATGCCACGGACATAATGAAGGGCAACAACAGGGTCAAGCTAATCGCTGTATTTGAGATAGCCAACCATGTAGCGGAGCAACTAGGCGACAGCTCCAGGGTTATCGACGCTAATATAGGGGGGCCTATAGACCTAGGAAACGGGTTCTTTGCAGTTCTAACACACGCCCTTCACTCAAGCCTCCACGGTCACCCAACAGGGGTTATTGTAGGGGCCGGTGATGAGGTAGTATACCACGCTGGGGATACGGGGCTAACCTACGATATGAAGCTCATAGGGGAGCTCTACAAACCGTTGGTAGCCCTATTACCTATAGGGGGGCACTACACGATGGGGCCCAGGGAAGCTGCTAAGGCTGTAGAGCTCATAAACCCTAAGTACGTCATACCAATGCATTACGCTACGTTCCCCGTGATTAAGGGTAAGCCTGAAGACTTCGTAAAGCACATTAACGAGCTCTCCCTCAAAGCTAAGGTTATCGTGCTAAAGCCAGGTGAGGAGGTAGAGCTAAGGTAGTGAACACAACGTCGGGCCCCACCCTTGGGTAAGGGGAAATCGTGCTGTACAACTTAACTTTTTACCTAAATACCCACTTTATGAAGACGACTTACTAGAAAGAACCTTATCACCTTGCCTTTTAATAAGGCAGGCAGTTTTAGTTTGCCAATAGGTTAGAGGACATTCCTCCATACGAGCTGAGAGGGGTTTAGCTGTTAGCAGGCTCAGACCTGCGCGGGTTCTTCATTGATCGTGCCTTTCAAGCATCATCATCGCGCTTCCTAGTCAGTATACTAGGTAAACTAGTTAATATCTAAGCACCCTAAACACGTATGGGGGCATCCCTCGTTGAGGTTCGTAGTAGGAATCTCCGGTGCTAGCGGTATTATTTATGGGCTTAGGTTACTAGAGGTTCTCAACGCGTTAGGCCATGAAGTCCACACGATAGTGACTGAAGCTGCGCTTAAGGTTGCCGAAGCTGAGTGCTGCACCCCTGGTAAGGTCTTAGAGTTTGTTAGAGCGAGGTCTAAGAATGTGTATAGCGAGGATGACCTCCTCTCGCCTCTATCCTCATCATCCTACCTTGTCGACGGAGTTGCCGTCGCTCCGTGCTCCCTAAAGACGCTGTCGGACGTAGCTAGCTCAAGGCCCTCTAACCTCTTAACGAGATCCGTGATCAACGCCTTAAGAACTAGGAGGAGAGTCGTGCTGCTAATTAGGGAAACACCGTTAGGCACCCTCGACCTCCTTAACGCATTTAAGGCGTCGGTAGCTGGGGCTACAATCATGCCTGCATCACCGGGTTTCTACACCAGTCCATCCACGATCGCTGATCTCGTGGACTTCGTTGTAGGTAAGGTTCTAGACGCACTTGACGTAGGCCACAGCATCTATAGGAGGTGGGAGGGGCTTAGAGGCCCTACTCAAGGAAGGTCTCTCTGCGCCCAACTCTTCGGCCTAGAATGTCCTTAACCTTGTTATCTAAGGACTCCTTCTCCAGCTCCTTCATGAACTCATCGCCGCTCCCCTTAAACCTAACAGCGAAGGCGCACTTACCGTCGGGTAGTAAAGCCCTCCTCTCACAGTAGGCGAACTGGCATCTAGAGCCTAGGCACTGATCCCCTATCCACCTACACATAGCTACCTTCTGAACGTGGCCCTTAACAACCCTGTTAACCACTACGAGGGCGTTCTTCGAGCACTTAAAGAACGGGCATAGCGGGTTACACCTATCCTTTATAGGCATAGGTTTAAACTCCCTACGCTCCTGCCGGTAAGGCGCTCTCGGTGCCCTCCTCTCCCTACCACCTAAGGAGTAGCTCCTCCCATGAGGTTTCAATCCCTTATCACCAGTGCCCCACTACCCTACCAACTCTACATTAGGGTCTGAACCATTTAAACATTATGTAGCTCCTCTCCCCGCTAGGGTACGTTATAGCTAGGAGCAACTCCTTCCTAACACTATGAGAGAGCCTACCCCACCCAATTAGGTCCCCTGGATCTACGTGCCCTCCGTACCTTAACACCTTAACTAGGTATGGTGCGTGCTCGAGGCCCGGCCTGAGCCTGTAAAGTGCGAAATCCGCCCCATACTTTAAGGCTGACCTAACGATGAAGCCAGCATCCCTCAGCTCCCTGTAGGTGTTGTAGAGAACCTCGAAATCATCTATTAAGGACTCGGCTAGGCCTATAAGCTCGTTAAGTCCTACCCTCCTTCCCTCCTTAATAACGTCTATAACCCCCTTCTCAACGAGGTATATAGCTTCAATTAAGGAGAGCTCTATGGGTTGATCGACATCCGTTGATTTAGGCTTCCTAACACCTACGGGCTTACCGAAAAAGCCCTTAGAGAATACGCAGCGCGCGAACCTAACGTTAAATATTACAGCCTTAGAGCCTAGGAGGTATGCCTCCCCCCTACCGCACTCTCTTAGGTCCTTACCTAGATATTGATGCGTACCTGATATAGGTCCCCACCCTCTTCAACATATCGGCTGCGTCCTCGAGCTTATCGAATAGCTCCTTAACAAGGATTAGCGCACCTATATCCCTGTTTGAGTAGTACTTTATGACCTGTATCCCTGCCTCTCTGTAGAACTCATCCACGGAGTTCTCAAGCTTTAGAAGCTCTATGTAGTACTCCCTAAGCAACCTCTCCTGGCTGCCCAGTTTCTCAACCATGGAGCCCACGATACCGACCATGTTGAGTATCTTCCTTAACGTCTCGTCTAGAACTACATATATGTTGTCAGGCATCCTCTCAAACTCCCCTCTACTCAGTAGTAGGCTACGGTACGCTGCCGCCTCAGTGTGCTCAGCAACCCTAACTACGTCCTGAACTATGTTAGCGTAGACATCCTTAAGAGTAAGCGCTGGCGACGTCTTTATTAGGTACTCCATAAGGCTTACGGAGTCTGTCTCTATGGAGTCCTTCATGTTCCTCACCCTCCCATACCTCTTCTCAACGGCTACGACCTTACCCTCATCTAGGTCCCTCACTACGAATAGTAGCTCCCTCACCTCCTCCTCTAGCTTCCTAGCAATATTCCTTAGCTGCTCCCTTATGTGGGACTCAGCTATGCTCTCCTCCTCACCTATACTCTTAAACCTTATTATCTCCTCAGCCATCCCTTAGCCCGTGTAGTTTTAGGGGTTAAGCTATAAATGTTTTGGTTAGCTAAGGAACCCTATAAGGGAGTAGGGCGCTAGCTCGATGCATACCTACTTAAGAGCTTGCTAGCTATTTCACTAAACTCCCTAACCTCGTTGAGGTCCTCATTAACCTTGTCAACCACGCCGCCCTCCAATCCCTTCCTAAGTGTTAATGCCTTAACCCTTAGAAGGAGCTCTCTCTCATCGTTAATCGATACGAGATACGAAAACTCAACCAACGTTACTATAAGCTCCACATACTCCCTCCCTATAACCTTGTTAAGGGCTTCCTTGAGGAGCTTAACCAGCTCTCTCCTAGCCTTGCGAAGCCTTAATAAGGTCTCCTCTAAGGTATTGACATCGACCCTGCCCCGCCCGTACTCGCTGACCTGCCTTCTAAGCCTTCTAAGGAGATTGTCGCGCTTTAGCGTTAGCTCCTCAACACCCTTAAATATTACTGGGTCCTCCATTACGCCCCCCTAATGGTCGCTAAGGTATTATCAGCTACCCCCCTCTCCCTCATTAACTCCTCGTTAGCCCACACCTCCTGCAGGGGTACCGAGTCGTTTAGCACGGACTTAAACGCCATCCTCTTCTTACCCGGCACCGAGAGCTCGCACCTGCCCTTAATGCCCAGCTCGCTAGCAAGCTGCGGCGATATATGGAGTTCATCAGCTTTAACCCCCTCCTTAAGCCTTACCCTAACCCTCCTCTCCCTCACCTTCTTACCCCTCCTACTCAAGACCTGGGATGCTGGAGGTATGATGGCTACTAACTCCTTTACATCCCTCCTCCTCTCCTCCTTAGATGCCTCACTACCCTCCATAACCTAAGGAACCTCCTAGAGATTTCTACCTCTAGGGTTTATTATTTTAAGCTCCACACGTCTACAGCAGCATTAACCTTAATTCCCGCCTAAAACCTAGGGCATAGGTGGGTAGATTGAGCCTCCGCAAGGTTTACTTAAGCCCTCACACGCTAACCTTCCTAGGCACCCAGGGAGATCCCGGAAGGACTCTTTTCAGCGTCATCGGGGTGCCTCTAGACTCTACATCTAGTTTTAGGAGCGGTACGAGGTTCGCTCCATACAGCATTAGGTTAATGTCCCAGAGCCTAGAAACCATGTCGTTAAGGACCGGTATAGATGTTGAGGACTACGCCCCATACGATGAGGGCAACGTAAGTATTAGCCATGGAAACGTCGACCTAAGCCTTAGGTACGTAGAAGCTGTATGTGAGGACCTAGTCCGTGAAGGCAGGTTACCGATACTGTTAGGAGGAGAGCACACGATCTCGGTGGGCTCTATCAGGGGGATTTTTAAAGCACTGGGTTCAGATACGTGCTACCTAGTCCTCGACGCCCACGCTGACTACAGGAGTGAGTACCTAGGGTTTAAGCTAAGCCATGCATGCACTACAAGGAGGGTCAGGGAGCTTCTAGGTCCTTCAAACGTATTCATTATCGGTTTAAGGGCTCTAAGTAAGGACGAGCTCAGGAGTTTAAAGGTTGATGGCGTCCGCTACGTAACGTCCATCGACGTGTTAAGGCTCGGTGCTAGGGAGGTCGCTAGAAGGGTTAACGACTTTAAATCCACCTGCAGCAGGCTTTACGTATCCATAGATATGGATGTCTTCGACCCCGCATACGCGCCCGGCGTTACCACACCCGAGCCTGAGGGGCTCTCACCAACGCTGGTGTTCGGTGTTTTGAGCAGGGTGTTAGATAAGTCGGTGGTAGGTATCGATGTAGTTGAGGTCTCACCGCCCTACGACGTAGGCATGATAACGTCAGCCCTCGCAGCTAAGGTGGTCTTAGAGTCCATAGCCTACATAGTCGCATCAGGTGGCGCTGTAACTAGCCACCCTTAGGATGAACCTCCTTAGGGCTACTTTCCTTCACGCTATAGCTCTTTGAACAGCTCTACGTATTTGGAGGCGATTTTATCGCTTCTAAACCTGTTTACGAAGTCCCTAGCTAGGCTAACAACCATGCTTCTTAGGCTATCGTCCTCAATGATCTCTACCACCTTTCTCCTTAAGTCGTCTAGCCCCCTATACTTAACTACCGGGCCGAAGCCCCGTTCATCGGTAGGTATGGTCTCAACATACCTTACATCGGGGACTACAGTCGGTGTCAACGCTCCGAGGGTTTGATAGACAGTTGATGAAATCACGACTCTTTTGGTCCTGCCTTTAGGAAGCAGGTGTATGTCGGCTGCTTTAAGGTAGCTGTATAACTCCTCGATCGGTGGTCTCCTTAACCACTGCTTAACCCACGAACCATCGGCTTTGAGGTAGCTATTAGACCTTATTATCCAGTAGACTAGATCGTACCTCTTTACAAGCTCTCTAGCCACTACCATGTAGTCCCTGTACTCCTCAGGAGGCTGCCTGCCGAAGCTGAAGAGCAATTGCTTGCCTTCAGCGAAGGGAGGTCTCTTGGGCTCTACCTCTAAGGTCCTCATACATGGATAGGGTATGATCGCGAGCCTCCCCTTAAGTTTGTGGAGGTGGCTAGCTAGTACCTCGTTAACGTATCTCCCGTCGAACACTACTACGGCGTTAAACCCCGTGCTCACTACGGTCTCCACAACCTCCTTAGATCCTTCGTGTAGAACAGCTACTACCTTAGCTTTACGCCTAGCAACACTGACTAGCTGTTTGAGGTATGTTAGAGGAAGCCTCCTATACACTTCGATGAGGAGTACGTCGAAGTCGCGGCTAGCTACCCCCCCTAAATCAACCCTGCAGTTGGGATTGGTACCGCACTCCTCGTAGCACCTAGTAACCCATGGCTCATCGCCCCTCTCAAGAACCCTGTGATGCCAGTCCATACTCGCGCTCTCTATGGTTGGGGCGAACACCACCACCTCATGGCCCTCCCTAAACCACTCCCTAACTAATAGCTCGGCGTGGAGGGATATACCGCATGTGGCATTCCACCTAGACACAACAGCTATCCTCACTTAAACCACCTAGTAAGATGGCGCCTACTAAGGTAGCCCTGCACCGTATAACCGGTTAGAGAGGTTATAAGCTGTCAGTGCTTACAACAGTAGCTGCTGAGACCAAGCGGGCAAGGAAACGCAAGAGGCTCTCTAGCTTTGCCTGATCGTAAGTTCGTAATGAGGTGTTAAGCCATGAGTGATTACTCAGCGTTAATCCACGGGCTCCCCCAGGGGGTGGGCCTACTTACGCTAGGGATTAACACTCTATGCTGGGTTAAGGGGGGTACGCAGGGAACGTGATTTACATGATCCTCCCCTTATCGAGTTGGCTTAGAAGCTCATTTACATCGATCTCCCCTATGCCCACCATGAAGTCAGCAGCTCCATACGATATTAACGCTTTATCCTTCTCAACGAGCCATAAACCACAAGGGAATATGGTGTACGGCCTATCCCCAAAGACCTCGTACGATAGCTTAGGCTCCATGATATAATTGGGGGTCACTGCCCTTATTATCACCCCCTCCTTCTCCGACACCTCTATATGCATGGAGAATAGCCTGTATGCCTGAATCTCGCTATCAATTGCATGCACGAACGTTATGAACTCCCTGTCCTTAATCTTGATGGGAGGTGTCGCCCACCCCAACTTGCTCTCGAAGCTTGAGTGCCTTAGAACCCACGTTGTGTCGTGAATCCTCACCTCCCTTAAACCCTCACCTGCTAAATCCTTAACCTCAGTGCTACTTACCGCGAGGTAGAACACCTCATCATCCATGTGAGGCCTGTGAAATAGGTAGAACCTGCTGCCCGCCTTAGCTAGGAAGGCGTCCTTATCGCTAACTACGTGCTCCCTTAAGTACCTAGGGAATACGTAGGCGTGGAGCTTCCTCCAGCTATTCCCCCACCTCTCGTTCCTAACCTTAATCGCTGTTATAGCTAGCGTGCGCTCCCTCCTAATAGCTGGGTTGAAGTAGTTAATGGTCCTCCCCGTGTACGTCATGGCAGTAACGCCGTCAACCTCGTAGACCCTAGGGTCTTCAGCACCCCATAAGTCGTAGCGAGTTGAGGGGTATATAACGGGCTGTGATGCGTAGTAATTTAGGTTTAGGTTACCGCTATATATGTCCTCAACCGGCACGTCTATCCTAACTATCGCTGATACGTACATGTAGTACCCTATTACTATCCTCGCGTATACTAGGGCGTACTCGCCGTTAACCACTATAGCTGGGTTAAATACTGCTGTAGGGTTCCTGATAGGGTAGTTGTTAAGGTATGTCCTGTCAGGTGATAGAACCCCTAGCCTCCTCACGATATCCACTGTTTTAAACTTACGTAGCTTCTCAGCATCCTCCATTCCAACAGCCTTTCTAAACACCTCACCATAGCTTATTGCTTTAACCAATTACCATCTCCGCAACATGTCTGGCTAACACATAATTAAAAGGTCTTAGACACCTCCCAATTATGGAGCCGCCGGCGGGATTCGAACCCGCGACCACTGGCTTACGAGGCCAGCGCTCTACCCGCTGAGCTACGGCGGCTCCCCTCTCTATAGTAGTCTAAGCTTATTTAGCTGTTGGGTTAAGTTTTTAAACTTTCTCACAGAAAAGTTTATAAGGTCTACTAATTATTGGTCAGGCATATGTCGGGGTGATGCT
The DNA here is from genome assembly GCA_002255065.1 of Desulfurococcales archaeon ex4484_204. Lineage (GTDB taxonomy): Archaea > Thermoproteota > Thermoprotei_A > Sulfolobales > NBVN01 > EX4484-204. The sequence goes on from NJEF01000018.1 coordinate 7,788, forward strand.
TGTGTCGGAGGAAGAGTCGAGGAGGGGTAGGGAGGAGTATAGGGGTTCCCAGTGCCCGCCAGATAAGATTATTTACGATGAGGCCCGCGGGGAGTACATCTGCATTGAGACTGGTGAGGTTATTGAGGAGAAGGTAGTTGATCAGGGCCCTGAGTGGAGGGCTTTCACACCTGAGGAGAGGGAGAAGAGGTCTAGAACCGGTTCACCGCTGTCGCCAACGATCCACGATGGCGGTCTATCGACGATGATCGACTGGAGGGATAAGGACGCTTCCGGTAAGAGGCTCGAGATGAAGAGGAGGCTCGAGGTTATGAGGTGGAGGAAGTGGCAGATAAGGACCAGGATCCAGAACAGCATTGACAGGAACATAACTCAGGCAGCCGCGGAGCTAGAGAGGATCGCTGATCAATTAGGCCTGCCTAGAGCCATTAAGGAGCAGGCCGCAACTATCTATAGGAGGGCTGTTGAGAAGGGCGTTGTTAGGGGTAGGGCTGTTGAGTCCGTTGTTGCCGCAGCCCTCTACGCTGCATGCAGGATCTTTAAGATCCCGAGAACCCTTGACGAGATAGCTCAGTTCACTAAGACGAGTAAGAAGGAGGTTGCTAGGTGCTACAGGCTCCTAGTTAGGGAGCTGGACATCAGGATCCCCATATCTGACTCCACAGACTTTGTGCCCAGGATAGCTGCAGCTCTAAGCCTTAGCGGTAGGGTGATTAAGAAGGCTGTGGAGATAATCGATGATGCTAAGAAGTTAGGGCTAACTGCTGGTAAGGACCCTGCTGGGCTAGCTGCCGCGGCTGTATACACGGCGGCCCAGCTATTCAACGAGAGAAGGACTCAGAAGGATGTTGCCCAGGTAGCGGGGGTTACCGAGGTAACCGTTAGAAACAGGTATAAGGAGCTCATTCAGTACTTAAAGATTAAGGTCCCGGAGCAGTAGGTTAGAGGTAATACATAAAAACCATGCTTTTTATTTTACCTAGCTTATTCAGCCTCAATGAATATTATGTTGTCTGGAGGAATCCCGAATTCGTTGATCAGTATCGTCTTAACCCTGCTCCTATGATCCCCTTGAAGCTCTATGTGGTTGTTCTTAACGGTCCCACCTGTTGCTAGCTTCGATTTAAGGGTTGAGGCGACCCTCTTGAGGTTGAAAACTGCAGGGTCTAGCCCCTCAATAACTGTTACCTCCTTACCGAACTTCCTCCTCTCAATCTTGATCTTAACGAGCTGCTGTTCAGCACCCAGCTGTATGCAGAGCTCCTCGGGTAACCCACCACATAAGGCTTCGATATCCGTCCTACCCTTCCTCCCCATGACTCACCCTACTACATGAACTTGTTGTGAGGGGCCTAATAAATCTTAGTTTTGGTTAAAGTTAGGTATATTTAGCTCTAAAACTATGTTGCCTGGTGCTTGGTGTGGAGTTTGAGGGTGAGGTGCTCTATAGGTGTTGGAAGTGTGGGAGGATCTTTAGTAGGAGGGAGGTCGAGGCCTTCGAGGCTAGGGGTGAGTTAGGAGAGGGTTTCGCGTTCATTAGGTGTCCTGCCTGCGGGTCAAAGATCATTATTAAAATAAGGAGGGAGGGATATAAGCTAGTTAGAGCTGAGTGAAGGTGGTGGGCCCGCGGGGATTCGAACCCCGGACCGCCCGGTTATGACTCCCGTACAGCCCTCCCTGCCTCTTTTAAGGTTTATACAAGCTTTTTATCCTTTACGTTAATGGACTCCTGCCAGCCTTTAATGAGGACCTATGAGCTGTGAGGCCCTTGGAGGTTTAATGTTCTCCCTGGTAGGGGGCACTATCGTGTAGTAAGTGTTGAAGTGGTGTTAGGCAGGGAGGGGCTGTATGCCGGGCGCTCTACCTGGCTGAGCTACGGGCCCAACCATGTTTTCATCTAGCTCTAGGTTTTTAAGGTTTAATGAACCCTTTAATAAGTTAATGCTTATAAATCCATCCTCCATGTTTATATGGGGAGCGTTATGGGTAAGTTAAAGGTTGTCGTGGATTGGGATACATGCATTGCCGACGGTGTCTGCTACGCTCTATGTCCACAGGTGTTTGAGGCGGGACCTGACGGTAAGTCACAGATCGTTGAGGAGTACAGAGGGGATAAACCCCATGAAGGTTTCGTACCTGAGGACCTAGCTGACTGTGTCGACCAGGCCAAGACTGCCTGCCCTACGGGAGCCATAAGCGTTGAGAGGGTGGAGTAAGTATACCAAATCCCCTGGGCACTAACACTTTTTCCCCATATCCCTTAACCAGCTAGCTACCACTACTCACTCTTCACTGAAAAATCGCTGAATACATATGCCTTCCAAATAGGTTAGCCTTCACAGCTATGAGCGTAAGCTAGGGTTTACAGAATGGAGGACTCGCATCTTCATTACTGCTTATTAAGTCTATAACCTACTTACTCCCCGTACGTACTAGGAGTTGAACCTGTATGCATGTAAAGGTGAAGGATTTAAAGCCTGGCATGAGTAACATTGATTTAATCGTCAGGGTTATGGAGGTAGGTAAACCCAAAGTTGTTCAGACGAGGTCTGGGGAGAGAACAATAAGTGAGGTCTTGGTAGGAGACGATACGGGTAGGGTTAAGCTCACCCTTTGGGGTAGAGCTGTAGGCAGCGTTCATGAAGGTGATGCTGTAGAGGTTAGGGGTGCGTGGACAACCGCGTTTAAGGGTAACGTCCAGCTAAACATAGGTGGGGAGAGGAGCGTGGTTAAGGTAGATGATAGCGCTGCCCCTAAGGCAGGGGACGTCCCTGAAAGCACACCTAAAGCTCCGCAGAAGTGGGGCGGAGAAAACCGTAGCAGGATTCAGGTAAGAGGTTTTAGGGGAAGGAGATCTAGGTGAAGCCCTAGGCAGTAGGGGACTCCGTACTAAACCCTCCCTTTTTAGCATACGACGAGCTCTACTAGTACTGGCCGTAGAGCGTGCATTAACTGCTTAACTAGGTAGTTAATGCACTCAACCCACCCACTACAGCCTACCTGGAATACATGTGTTACGTGGCTAACTGAGTCGCTACACCCCAGGCCTTTCACGTAAGGCTCTACACCCTTAATCCCTAGAAGGGCGTTGTAAACCTCTTCCTCAGTAACTCCACTAAGTATTAAGGCCCCCCACACCCTAACATCCCCGCGCACCGTGATGTAGTCTATGTGCCACCTAACCCTCTTCCTCTTACGGCAATGCCTTAAAACCCTGAGGTAAGGCCTTCTAATGTTTGCCGACCCGACGTACGCTAGGAACCCTCTCCCTAACCTTACGTAGCCCAGCGAGCCAACCCTAACCACGGCGTCGTTCATTACCTGAAGTAGGGCTACGTACGCGTTAACGCTACTCCCTAACACCCGATCTCATCCCTTAACATAATGTTCAGCTTCCTATACTTCCTCACCACGTCCAAGATCCCCATAGACTTCCTCTCAACCCTACTAATAACCGCCCCCACAACGTATAGCGTTGCACCAGTCGTTGTAGCTATCTGGAAGGGATCCCATATAGTAGTTAGTAGGGTTAGCCCAGTAACCTTAATCCCGTCACCACGGGTTTCATCGCTCTTGAGGCCCTTAACCTTCTTAACAGACCTGCTCGTCTCCCTTAACGTATCGACAGCCCTCCTCAACACCTCGCTAGACTCCCTATTCACGCCTACGTACACCATTAAGTCCTTACCCCTCCTCACGGCCTTCTCCACCACCATAGCTTAATTACCCCCTAAGAGCCCGTATTATTGAAGGTGATGACACCGGCTTTAGCTAACTAGGTGATGAGGAGTTACCTCGCTGACCTCAGGCC
>NJEF01000097.1 GCA_002255065.1 Desulfurococcales archaeon ex4484_204
AAGTTGCTGAACTCCTTAACGGTGAAGCTCCTTCTAAATATCTCGTCCTCAGATGATAGTGAAGCTCTGACTACCCCAGCACTAAGCACCTTCAGTATCTTTAAATACGCCTCCTCATCGCACTTAACACCCATGAAGTCGTAAAGCGCTCCTCTTCCAAATATAATGTTTCCTACGCAACCCATACTAGCTGAAGCTACATTGAAAAACACCGCTTTACCCAGCCTCTCAGCCCTAATCAGCTCCACCGTTGGCTCGAACTCCACGCTTAAATGCCTCTTGACCGTTACGAGCTTGCCCTTTAAGGCGTATTCCTCTACAACATCCTTTAAACTAAACATTTAGCAGACCTCCTACTATCTTCATAATTTCTTAATAACTTGACGTCACCTAGCACTAAAGCACCTATCCCACCATCCCATGGGGTCCTCACCTTTATCACCCCTTTACTAAAATCTATACCCTCCACTACACCTGCAGCTACGTCATTCATCCTCTCATCAAGCACCCCAACCACCAACCCTTTAACATCGGATGGCCTAACTACATTGATACTGTAGCTCTGAGTCCTACCCATAACTAAATCACCTACACCCTCCTTAACGACAACGTTAAGCACTTTATTAAGTAGCGAAACGTAAAGGGAGTTATCCAAGAGGGTTTTAAGGAGGGGGTCGTTAGCTAGCTCCTCTAACTCACGACCTTCTAAACGCTTACCAAGGAGGACCACGGAGTTAATCAGCTTAACATCACTCAGCTTAACCTCCCTAACTCTCGCATTAGCAAAGTACCTAGCATAAGCTTCAGCCCTTAACCTCCTACGATCCTCCCGCGCCCTTTCTCTAACCTTTAAAGGCCTAGGCGCTATGTATACCCTGACCCCCTTAGGTAGTGCTCTCAACAGGACCTCGCCAATATCTCGGCCTAGGATAACAACGTGTGTTGGCCTGACCCACCTTATTAAGTTAATCTTATAGATTATAGCCTGATGCGATGAGATCCATCCATCAGTGTTCACTACAATACCATCATATCCCCTCTCCCTAGCCACTCTGATGAGGTCTAGGATTGCTGCTAAGAGGGCAGTCTGGCAGTACTGAGGCGATATGCATCCAGCGAAGCGTATATCCGTAGGTCTTAACTCCCTCTGCCAAATAAAGGGCTTATTAGGTTCGGTAAGCGCTATCGTTGTAGGGATAGCTACGTCCTCCTGACCTATGTCCGCATCAACTATAGCAACCCTCCTACCCCTCTGTACGAAGTAGTTAGCCAGGAAGGCCGTAAACGTCGTTTTTCCTGACTCTATAGGGCCGAGAACCGCAACCAAAACACCCCTATCAAGCGAGTCTTTATATATATTCTCAACTATTGAGAGCCACTCATCTATAACCTCCTCACACCTCTCCACAGGACCTTCTAAGACCCCATCAGAACCTAAAGTTACTCTCAACTTAGAGTTCCTAATAGCCTTTACACCGTAGCTCCTAAACCTATGGATCACTATAGATGAGCCCTTGCCATACGCCGCTCCAACAGCTAGTATGGAGCCGCTTAGTACCTCTATCCTTGCAGGACCGGTAACCCTTAGTATGTCACCCTCACGGATACTTACCTCCTTTATCATCAAAGCCATCTCTCCATCAGGTATTTAAGTTTATTAGCTCTTATCCCTACCCTACTTAACGAACGATGAGCGAGGATTTATGTAAATGGCTGAATAGCCAGCTTAGAGAGTACCGTTACAAAGTCAGGATTTCAAAGAGGTTCGGTCAGCACCTTCTAGCTGACTGCAGACTTGGATACCTCTTTACCGATCTAGTAAGGGGCCTAGGTGCTAAGAGAGTACTAGAGGTAGGAACTGGTCTAGGGTTTCTAACTATGTTCCTCTGTAGGGCTGTAGAAAGCGTGGTAACTGTTGAAATAGATTTTAACTTAGCTAATATAGCTAGACGTAATTTAAGGAACATCCCTAACGTTATGATAGTAGCCGGTGATGGATTAAACATTGTTAAGAGGTCTGTAGTGAGAGCTGATGTAGTCGCCTCCAACACGCCGTTTAACATATCGTCCCAGATACTTGTCTCACTGGTTAAATCCCACTATAACGCAGCTATACTAACCTTACAGAAGGAGGTTGCCTATAAGCTTATAGCTAGTCCAGGATCTAGGGAGTACAGCAGATTCTCTGCATTCGTTAATACGTTTATGGACGTTGAACTCGTAGCTACGTTTTCATCAAGATCCTTCTACCCTAGACCTGAGGTCGATGTTGCCGTAATTAAGGTGAGGAGAAAGGCTGCGTGGTCACCACGCTATGAGCAATATGAGAGCTTCCTAAAATGCATCTTTAGTGAGAAGAGAAAGCTAGCCTATAAAGTTGTAAGCAGGTGCGCCTCAGGGAAGCTACCAGGTGACGTTATTGACTACCTAAGGGTAAAGAGGAGAAGGGTCTTCTCTTTAACACCAAGTGAGCTCCTTAGTATTTTTAGAGAGAGCCTCCTAGGGTAGGCTTAGCCTGTAATGCCTATTAATATAGGCTTAGACTCAACTATGGCTCTAACAAGCTTCTTCCTACCGCTCTCAAGGAGCCTCCAGAGCGTGCCACGCGATACTCCCATCCTTAAAGCAGCTTCTGCTTGCGATAAGCCTTCTAGATACACTAACCTTAAGGCCTCGAGCTCATCAGGATGTAATATGATGGTACCAGGGGGTAGGGGGGACGGTGGTGGCGTTGGGGTAAAGAATATCTCGTTTGATACTATCCAGTTTATGAAGCGTGGCTTAGGCCTTCTGCCCCTCCCTCTCCACCTACGCCATATCCATGCACTCATACCTGTCCCTCTAAACCTAGCTAGTTTCTCACAATTAACTTATTCATCGTATTGCTGAGAAAGCCTGCTGTTAAAAACAGCGCTCACTATCATTACACTCTTTAAAGGCCTGCTTAAACGCTATATTGGTTGCTGCCCTCACATCTCTGCTTAAGTGGCCGAGGAAGTTAAAGTTAGTGCCCTTAGACGTTCCCTCCTCGTTAACTATAAGGACATCGGCCTCAAATACCTCCTTAAGTCTACTAGCGAGCTCACTGACCTTACCAGCTATGTATTTATTCCTTGAATAACCTATTTTAACAACGGTTCTATAAGGTCTTATAGTTCGTTGCATCTCATTAACTACATCTTCAAAGCCCTTAACATCAGCTACGTACCCGTGTTTTACCATAACGTTATTAGCGAACATCGCATATGCTATCCTATTCCCTATATCAATACCTATGAGGAGTGTTATTGGTTCATTAACACCTGCTAACTTCAGTACGGCTCTCACGATACTGTTTCTATTAACTACTATGGGGTCTAGGTGCTTAAAGCTCCTGTCCGATAGCTTTAAGACCCTAACGCCTTCCTCGTCCACTAAAAGCGTGTTACAGCTTACTAGCTCATCAACGCTGTTAGGAACGTTGAAGGTTAATCCATACCTCCTAGCGAGGTCCATGAATAGCTTAAAGAGCTTAGGATTATAGATAAAGACGCAGAGCCTAACGCAGCGACATACCTCCTCACCATGCTTCATGTCTCCGTACCTAACATTAATCCCCTCAGCCGCCTTACCCACCTTCTATGGTTTCAACCCAACTATTTTTAGTTTAAAGCTTAAATAGTTTAATTCAGGAGGCAAATGAGGGAGGTCTTAAATAAGTTGCTTAACGCTATGAATGGGAAAACCACTCTTATATACGGACCTGCAGGCTCCGGGAAAACCAACCTAAGCCTATGGCTCCTATCCATGCTCTCGCAAGGCACATCTAACAACAGTACTAACTACTTCCTAAGTACTGAGGGAATGACGTTCCTCTACTTAATTGATAGGTTTAATCTGGAGGAGAACACACTATTCATAAACATCATATCGGGGAACCACCTTATAGATACGGTTCTCAATATGCTTCTAGATAGTTCAAGGAGGGCTAGTGTTATAGTCGTTGACTCCATTAACAGCCTCTATAGAGCAGAACTAGCGACGTCAGGTAGGGCGGGCTACTACATGAACATCGCGCTAGCACTTCAGAGGGAGGCTGTCCCAGTTTATCCACGTAACTTAAGTAAATTACGCTTTAAGTTCACGATAGGTGAGTATGGTGTTAGAGTCATTAGCTAAGCTCGCCGAGCTCATTATCAGCACTACTTATCTATTCCTACCAGCATTAATTGCTAACGCCATGCCCGTTATAGTCGTAGGGAACATAATGAGGAGGAAAACCCCTATCAATGGGGGCTTAGTGTTCGTTAACGGCGAGCCCCTCTTAGGGGGTAATAAAACCTGGGAGGGGTTTACCTCAGGCATATTAGGGGGCATGCTAGTAGGAGTAGCTATCGCCTTACTCGTCAGTAACCCTTACTGGATACTATACAGTATAGTAATGTCTTTAGGGGCCATGATAGGGGATCTAGTGAACTCATTCATAAAGAGGAGGCTACACATCAAGGCAGGAAACCCCTTTATCCCCCTAGATCAGTTAAGCTTCATTCTCTCCTCGTATGCTTTAGTTAAGATCCTTGGCGTAGATGTACTATTAGGTGAGGAAATAACCCTGGTACACCTCTCAATAATGACATATGTAGCTTTAGTGTTGCATCCCTTAGCCAACCTTATAGCTTATATCCTGAAGCTGAAGGACAGACCCTGGTAAAGGCCACCTTAAATACTAACCTAGTTTTAAAGGGTTTATCGTGGATTACCTCGGCTCTGTGTCCTAGCACGAAGACTTGTTCTAGTTAGGGTGTAGTTAATGAGGGAGTTATCCCTTCATTAAGACCCTATACTTAACGTACTTGTCGTGAGGAGAAAATCTATGGGGGTGTGCTACCCGTGTGAGTTGCCCGCATTTAGGGCATTTCTCCCTTAGCGTATATGTTCCACACTTGGGGCACTTTCTAAGCAAGAACTTCATCTAGTTCTCTCCCTCGTAAAGCTAAACAATACGTCCAAGCTCTTAGATACCTTACTAACACCATCTACATATTGTCTTAGAACCCTCTCCGCCTTTTTGTAATCGGTCGACGTAACCTCAACCCTGTATCTCGGTGCTCCAACAACATACACCCTTATAGTGGTCTCTTTATCTCTCTCAATACCCTCAATAGGTTCCGTTAATACCCTCTTTATTCTTTCAACACCATCCGGTGAGTAACTTATTAAAGTTAGAATGCCCTGAATCTTCACCCTCTTTATAATTATATGCTTCCTGATCTCCTCCATAAGAGGTTTAATCCACTCCTCCGAGATCCCTGCCTCCCTTAACGCCTCCTCCCCTTTATAGGCTGCCTCCTCAAAAGCGGCATACATTTCTCCATAAAAGTCCTCCAATCTCCACCCAACCTCATCATACGCCTTATCCAACGTCTTCCCAATGCTCTTAGCAGCCATTTCCAGAATTTTCTCAGCTCTCTGAGCCCTCTTCCACTCTAAAACCTTCCTCCTCTGCTCAGAGGGGTTAACCCTCTTGAGGGATACGTCAACATGACCTCTCCTTCTATCAACCCTTATT